>JAYEMY010000229.1:0-2605 GCA_034718455.1 Thermodesulfobacteriota bacterium | reverse complement strand
GTAGCTTTGATAAAGGCTTCCATAGCCCAAGGAATCAGGAGGAACTTGCAGCTATACTTGACAAAGTCATTCTTCCCAGAAAAGGCAAGTTGTCAGCAATTAACAAAGAAATTGAAGAGTCAGAAGATTTTATCCAGGCTAGACGTAAGCATTCATCTGTCGAGTCTTCAATCAATGCTTTGGAGAATCATGGATTAGACCGCTGTTTGGACCATGGTATCAATTATTTCAAGAGATATGTTGCATTAGCAGTAGTCGCTCGAAATATACAAATAATTGGGCATATTCTTCAGCAAAAGGAAGTTAAGCGGCTAAAGCGTTTAGAGAAAATAAGGCGACAAAAAATACAACTAGTTGCATAAGCGATTAGTAAAGATTGATTAATGTTATTATAGACAAGAGGATACGTTCGTCAAAATTTTGCAAAAGTTTCTAATAAGAAGCGTAATCTATCGAAAAGTTCGTATAACGTAAGTTATGTTCTTTTCATACGAAGAAAAACGAAGGCAGCCGCCCACCCCGAACCTCAAAATAGGGGGTTTTCGTTCAGGCACTAAATACCTTTCTATAGTATTCAGACCATTAAATTTCCGGACCGCCTACACGAAATTTGGTCAGTTCCGGCATCCTATACGGAAAATTCAAGTGCTGAACACTATAACTATCTGCCGGAAAACGTTTTCTGTCACAGTTGAAAGGCTGTCAATGTCTAAAGGACTACCGATCTGCATATTTGGCCATAAGGCATGCTGAAAAAGCTGAGAAAGGGGCGGAGCGAATGGGAATCCATAGTACCTGAAAATGTGGCCGGGGAAATTATCAAACATCGCATGTTTGGATTTGATTCTGCATAAAACAAGTTGGATTAACCGGTTATCACGAAAGCACGAAAGATTGAAAACACGAAGGGGAAGTCTGTGGATGGACGCAACAACTTGACTTTTAGATTTTTGTTTCGTGTTTTCGTACCTTCATGTTTTCGTGATTGATTTTAAGCACAGAAGAGGTCCATGGACTTATTCAATCTCGTTCATACGAGGGGGTTTCTCCACTTCAGTTTGGGAAAACGAGCGAAATCAGAATCGGTAGAGACCAACTCGCAGCCATGTTCAATGGCAAGAGCTGCCAAATGTGCGTCTGTCACCAGATTGGCGACAGCCTGACCATCCGTGAGCATCTGCTTGAAAACAGTCCAGTGTCGCTCGGTCGGCCGAACGACTCTCGTACAGGGCTGATCCAACCAGCTCTGTATACGAGCAAGTGCTTGTTCGAGAGAAAGCGGGTGATCGAAGACCCTTGGGTTAGTCCCTATACGAATAAATGCGGACAAAACCGTCCAGCACAGACAGACAACTTCAGTTCCGGATAGCTGGCCATCCCACCATGCACGCGCTTGCTGGTGACGGGACTGAAGAGAGTCTTCCGCGTACAATAGAATATTGGCATCGACGAGAATCAACAGAAATCCTCGCCTTCAATCTGGGCCAGCAGTTCTTGGATATTATCTAGATTGCGGCCGTGCCGGAGGCCCATTTTGTGAGGTTTCGTTTTGTAGCGACGCTGCTTCGCTGGTTGTTCCACCTGGTCCAGGCCGGCACGAAGAGCTTCGTTGACAATCGTCTTAAATGGTGTGCTTAATTTGGCTGCAACGGCCCGTGCCCGTTCCATTACATCATCATCTATTGATAGTGTTGTTCTCATATTGCCATCATAGCATCTTTTAAAATGATGTCAAGACATCAGTTCTTTTACAATTTCAATTACTCCTGAACTCTCTTCCATATCCTCTATGGCATATTCCTTCCATTTTTTTATTCGTACCTTTCTTGATAAGGGTTTCGGTTATTTTCATAATCAAGAATATATAACCAAGTCAATTACCACCCCTAAAAAGGGTGGCTTGGATGGTGACCCTAAAAGGATCTTTGTATAAATACTGTTTACCGCAAAGACGCCCCAGTACCATCTTCCGGAGCTACGGGGTAAACAAAGAACGCCAAGTTGAGCCGTTTGCAAAACTCGGGGATGGTTCCCTGCGCTGTGATATATACGAGATATTTGTGGAATGTGTTCGGCAATATCCCATAGTGGCGATCCTTGTGATCGCCCGAATTAAGGGCGAACACAAGATTCGCCTCTACATAAATCAGCTATGCCGTCATTATGACCCACAAATAACTCTTTTAGATATCACATAATAGGGAACCATCCCCTAAGTTCCTTCTCTGTTTCCGGGTCGATATCGACAATATCCTGGCATAGGCAATTAATCTCCTCCTGAGTCAGTGGCAGAGTGTCTTCTTGGGTAGGGGTGAAGTCGTTATGTCCCGAGTTAAGTTATGTAACGTGTTTTTGATGAGTTAATCAATTACTTTTAAAAAGATTAAAAACTTCTTTTTTCTTTCCTTATCTATTTTCCTTATTCATTTCTTCATATCTGTAATTTACTTCTCCATTGTCACAGCCGGTCTTTACTGACGCACATTCATGTTGTCATGCCTGGAGCAAGCATCGACACGAAGACAGGGCTATGGCGGGTGAAATCTCCCAGGTACCTTTTCAACCACGAAGCCCTGGCACAGGTCTTCAGGGCAAAGCTCCTGCA
>JAYEMY010000228.1:0-2609 GCA_034718455.1 Thermodesulfobacteriota bacterium | reverse complement strand
ATAGAGGCTAATATAGAAAGAATCTCCGATGCGTTGGTTGATTTTTTTATTGGGCTATGCACTTGACTCAAGTAGACACAAGATATAGTATGGTCGGGTATGGAACATTACCCGCAGACAATCATGGAATTTGAGAGAAACTTTAGCACAGAAGAAGCATGCCTGGAGTATGTATATCGACTCAGGTGGCCTGAAGGTTTTCGTTGTCCACGCTGTGGATTTTCTGAGGCTTGGAAGACCAGACGTGGACTTTATCACTGCAAGCAGTGTCAGCATCAGAGTTCTGTAACGGCGGGAACCATTTTTCAAGACACGAGAAAGCCACTGTGGCTTTGGTTTCGCGCTATCTGGTACATAACGAACCAGAAGCATGGGATTAGTGCCCTCGGTCTGCAACGTGTCTTGGGCTTGGGTAGTTACCGAACAGCCTGGCTCTGGATGCACAAGTTGCGTCATGCAATGGTTCGGCCGGGCCGTGATCGTCTTTCTGGAATTGTTGAAGTAGATGAGATTTATATCGGTGGTGAAAGGCCTGGAAAACGAGGCCGTGGGGCGGCAGGGAAAACCCTGGTAGTTATCGCTGCCCAGGAAGATAATATGCGCATTGGACGAATTCGACTTCTGCGTGTGTCGGACACATCCGCTAATAGCTTGGCCGGTGCCGTACAAGAGTGTATTGAGCCGGGATCCGTAGTGCGAACTGACGGCTTGAGAAGTTATAGACTGTTGGACACCCTGGGATATACACACACCGTTGTCCGAAAAGAAGCTGACATTGGAGAAAACCTCTTGCCATTGGTAAACCGTGTGGCGTCTTTGCTCAAACGCTGGCTGTTGGGCACTCATCAGGGCGCTGTTCAGATGTCGCATCTGGATTATTACCTGGATGAATTTACTTTTCGCTTCAATCGCAGAAGATCGCGCTCAAGAGGAAAACTTTTCTATCGCCTTGTACAACAGGCCGTAATGGTTGAGCCTCTTCCGGGTAAATCTATTGGCACCAAAGAACTCGCTCGATAGGCCACAATATATAGTATGTACTTGAGTGATATGCATAGCCCAATTCCTTTATTGTTCTTTTACCGCCGTGGTTGAGGAAGTGTTCGGCACGCTGCAAGGACACAATACAAGCGGCTTTAGAAGCGTGTTGAAAAAACAGGCTTAAAGTTTTTCAAAGGCGATATTGTACAAACAGAGTGTAGATTTTTGATTAACAGCACTTCAAGACTAACATTATAAGCCAAAGATGAGAAGAAACGGCTTAAATAACTTATAAAGCTGATGTTTTGCTGCTTTGTTTTTGCCAATGCAATTTTTTGAGCTTTGTTGCGTCCGAGAAAAGCTACAATACGTTTTAGATTTTGAACAACTGCCGTTAGATTTGCTTGTTCCTGTTGTTTTTCGAGTCCCCGGTAGCGGGAATTTCGAAATCCGTGGTGTTCTTTTGATTCAGCGAAAATATGCTCGGATCGAATCCGCAATCGGTGACTGATCGCATAAGGATGAGTTTTTTGAATATCCCGTTGTTGATTTCTCAATGATATATCTTTTGCTTTCTGACAGCGTTTTTCAAACAAGTTGAGGTCTTTTGTATTTCTTTTGTAGACAGGAGGTTGTTCTTTTTTTTCTCCGGCAAGAAGAGGAGCATGAAGAGTAATATCTCTTTTGTCCATTTCCCTGAGCATAGTTGTCGATCCATATAAAGCATCAGCAGCCAGAGTTTCAACCTCAAGACCAAAACGATCTTTAATATGATCTATGTGTTTTATTGCCGCGGTTGTTTCACTTGAGGTTCGAGCTGCATACATGCCTGTGGCCAATATAACCCGGCTTTTGGTATCAATCGTATTTTGACCTATATATCGGGGATGCGCCTCCTGGCCCTTAGCCTTGCGATATAGCAAAGCATCCGGGTCTGTGGTGGAACGGTGGAATTTATTTGTAATCTTCTGCCCATGAAAGTCTTTCTCTCCACGGCGCTTAGAAGATTTATCGCTTTTAACTTCAGAAGAAGGCTTATCAAAAATTCTGATAGCTGGGGGAGTATTATTGGAGGGTTCTTCCACCTCCTGTTTTTCACCTGATAATTCAATTTCTATTTCAGCGGCAAACTCTTCTATGGTACGCTTGGGATAGATCGGCTCAAAAGATGTTATTGAAGCATCAGCCTTAACTGATGTACCATCTGTTGACAAATGTTTGCCGGAAACCAGGCCGATCTCAATACAACGGTCCACTATCTTATTAAGGGTCTCTATCCATAACTCAGGGCCAAGTTTTGACCACTTCTCATTCTTTAGCTTGGATATAGTTGAATGATCCGGTACTTCAGAAGGAGTTGAAAAACCACTGAACCACTGATAACCTCGATGCATACGGGTCTCGCTACATACCTCCCGGATAGATAAATTCTTAAGGTATGCGATCAATATTAATCGAAATATTTTCTCCGGGTCCATTGGCTTGCGACCACGTGGATCATCTGAATAGGTCGAGGCTACAAGACTTTTAAAAAAGGAAACATCAACCGATTCTTCTATCTTGCGAAATATATAGTTCCTTGGAATAACTGATTCATGATCATCATTCAGGATAAAACTCTGTTGCCT
>JAYEMY010000227.1:0-2632 GCA_034718455.1 Thermodesulfobacteriota bacterium | reverse complement strand
ATCAACGGTTTAACAAGGGTATAAAGGGTAAAAAAATGTCAATATTTAATATTGGCATAACTACCTGTAAAACAATGAATAATTGCCAAAAAAGGGACGATTTACCACACCAGTTCCGGTTGACCCATATTTTTTTCACAAAATTATATATCCAGTCACTACTGTCTGGTTAAGAAAATAGGTAAGCGTTTACAGGGTGCTGCAGATGCGAGGCGACGGGTACGCAGACGTACTCCCTGTACTTCAAGTGCCCGACAACAAAGCAGATGCGGTGCCCTATGAACGCTTACAAGCTTCTTTTGTTCTTTATCCGCACCTGCTCATAGATTGCCTCCATGGCCTCGATAAAAGAGTTGTCTTCCGGCCAGAAGGGAGGATAGTCCCCCTGTTTTTTTATAAGCAGGGCGGGCACTCCGGGGCCTTTAGCAATTGGCGGCAATTCGGGAATGCTGTTGCCCTGCCAAAAATTCCTTAGCCCCATTTCCCCTTCCAGCACCATCCTGCCCGGAGTTGTAAACCGGCTTGCAACCGGTTCAGGTTTTGCGTCCAGTCCTTCTTGCATCTCTGCGACCAGGGCCTTCCCAAGGGGTGTGGCGGCAAGTTCCTTAGTTAGTTTATCTCTGGTAATGCCCCTGAGCTCAAAAAGCAGAAAAGGATCCTGGTCAAGGAGGCCCGCCACCTTGTAATATGTCCCTGCAACGTGCTTGCACGGGTTGGCCCAGTCCGGACAACTACAAGAGGTCTTGAGATCGGCTGGAGAGGCGGGAAGGAGGGAAACACCGGAATCCCTGAAGGCATCTTCGATATCATCAGGCATCTCGTTCATAAGGAGCCTTGAAAGCCAGCCCGCATTGCCGGCAAGGCGCCTTAGAATTTGTTTCCACTTCTTTGCCGCAATGGCTTTCAACTGTATTTCAACCGTGTACCTGGGCTCCTTGTACACCCCGAAATATGGGTTAATCCTTCCCCTGAGTCTTGCGTTTATGTGCGCTCCTTCTATAGAAAAGGACAGCATGCGGCTTGGACTGCTGTAACTCCGTCCCCGGCTCAGTCTTCCGGAATCCGTACATTGCTCAAGGGCCTCCAGAAATCGCTCTCCCCACCAAGTTCGGCTTATTCTTGCCATTTTTTTACTCCAGCACTGCATTCCGGCTAAGCGTAATAAGCTCACGGAACGCTGTGTCATCCAACTCTGTCAGCCAGGATTCGTCACCTCCGGTAATGCTTTCAGCAAGCCGTTGTTTTTCTTCCAGCATTTTGTCAATTCTCTCCTCCAGGGTACCAATGGTCACCATTTTGTGGACAAATACCTTTTTGGTCTGACCTATTCGAAATGCCCTGTCAGTAGCCTGATTTTCCACTGCCGGGTTCCACCAGCGGTCAAAATGAAAGACGTGGCTTGCCTTTGTCAGGGTGATGCCCGTGCCTCCGGCCTTGAGTGAAAGGACAAACACGGAAGGCCCGGTCTCAGACGCCTGGAACTCGGTTATCATCTTCTCCCTGCGGGTCCTTGAAACAGCCCCGTAGAGGAAATATGTATTGAAATGGCATTCCCGCCTGAATACCCGCTCCAGAGCCTTTCCCGCCTCGGCAAACTGGGTGAAAAGGAGCAGGCTTTCCCCTTCTGAAATGACCTCTTCGGCCATGCTTACCACACGGTCCAGCTTGTGGGACCGTGATATGCTGAATTCGCTTCCGTCCTGGAGAAACTGGGATGGATGATTGCATATCTGTTTGAGACGCATGAGGGTTGACAGGATCATTCCCTTTCTTTGAATACCCTCGGCATCGCTCAAGCCCGCTTCGACTTCCCGTATAACCGCCTCATACAGGGATGCCTGTTCTTTTGTGAGGTTACAATAGACTTTTTGTTCTATCTTGTCAGGCAGATCGCTGATAATGGATTTGTCGGTTTTCATCCGTCTCAGGATAAATGGTTCCACCATGCGCTTCAGCATGGCCAGTCTTGCCTGGTCATCGTTTTTCTGCACAGGGATCTCAAAGTTCTTTTTAAACTTGGCGGATATTCCAAGGTAGCCGGGATTAAGAAAATGCATAATGGACCACAGATCCATGAGACGGTTTTCAACAGGCGTGCCGGTAAGCGCCATGCGGTGGTCCGTCTTAAGCTTGCAGATGGCCCTGGTCTGAGCGGATTTGGGATTTTTTATATTTTGAGCCTCGTCCACTACGATCCTGTGCCATCTCACAGCGTTCAGTGCCTTTGCGTCCATCCTTGCCAGGGCAAAGGATGTAATCACCACATCCCGGCCTGAGCAGGCTTCCATAAATGCCTTTGGTTTTTTGGCCCTGGCCGGCCCGTGGTGAAGCAGGCAGGTAATCTCCGGGGCGAATCGCTCAAGCTCCTTTTCCCAGTTTCCCAGCACAGAGGTAGGCACAATCAGCAGGGTCGGCTCGACATTGTCTGTCTCCTTTCGTTCTCTGACAAGCAGGGCGATGACCTGCACGGTCTTTCCAAGTCCCATGTCGTCGGCAAGACACGGGCCCATGCCAAGCCGCTCCAGGTAATGAAGCCAGGAAAGGCCCCGCTTCTGGTATTCCCGCAGTGTACCCCTGAGCCCGGAAGGGGTATCCATAAGTTCAAGACGCTTGTCCCCAAGCCTGGCCATCA
>JAYEMY010000226.1:0-2639 GCA_034718455.1 Thermodesulfobacteriota bacterium | reverse complement strand
TATCTTTGTATAATTGCTATCTATAATTCAACATTCCTGCCGGCAGGGAGTAGTGTCTCCCTTGATTTTATCCAAGGCATGTTTAAGCACTGGAAGTATTACCTCCATTCCCTGAGCCACTGCCAAAGGGCTGCCGGGCAAATTGATGATAAGTGTTTTGTCACGCACTCCGGCAATTCCTCTGGAGAGCATGGCCCTTGGTGTGAAATCAAGACCCTTGATGCGGATGGCCTCCGCGATCCCCGGGACCTCCCGCTCTATTACGGATTTTGTAGCTTCAGGCGTGATATCCCTGGGAAACAATCCAGTGCCGCCTGTTGTAACTATGATATCTACAGAAGTTCTATCTATCCATGTGATCAACATGTCTCTGACATCTTGTACTTCGTCAGGGACTGTCTTGTGTAAGAGTACATTGTAACCATGCTGTTCGAGCAGATGACGGATTACAGGCCCTGATTCATCGCTCGCCTTTCCCCTGGCAGCGCTGTCACTCACAGTGAGAACACCGGCATTGTACACAGGTTGTCCTTCTAAGCCTTTTCTTCTTTTGCATGTGCAATGATCTTTTCAGTTAGATTCGGTGGCACTTCTTCGTAGTGAGACTGCTCCATGGTAAATGTTCCGCGGCCGGCGGTCATGGCATTAAGATCCAGCATATAGCGTTGTACCTCTGCAAGAGGAACAACTGCTACAATGGCTTGTACAGCCTGGCCTGGTTCCATGCCCATAATCTTGCCCCGTCTGCTGTTTATGTCACCGATTATATCTCCAACAGCGTCATCAGGCACGGTTATGGTGAGTTTTACAATGGGTTCGAGCAGGGTAGGCCTGGCTTCCAGCATGCCTTTCTTGAAACAATTGATGGATGCTATCTTGAAGGCTATTTCAGAGGAATCCACCTCGTGGGATTTACCGTCATAGAAGCGTACCTTTACATCAACAACCGGGTATCCGGCAAGTGGCCCGGCCCCTATGGCTTCTCTTAGTCCCTTTTCCACTCCCGGAACGAAATTTCTCGGGACATTCATTCCCACAAGTGCCTCTTCGAACTCAAACCCATTACCTCTTGGGCGTGGTGAGATGTCAAAGTGGACCTCTGCGAACTGCCCTGCTCCGCCGGACTGCTTTTTATGTCGATAAATAACGGCCTTTCTCGTTGTTTTTATGGTTTCATGATAGGGGATACGCGGAAGGGCAAGGTCCACCTGTACGCCGAATTTCCTTGCCATCTTTTCCACAGTGGCATCTATGTGAATCTGCCCGTTTCCTGAAAGTAAGAGTTCCTTTGTCTGTTGATCACGCTTCACATCAATTGTGGGATCTTCTTCCCGAAGTCGTGCGAGGGACTGGGTTATTTTCTCCTCATCTCCTCGACTCCTGGGTTTGAGGGCATAGGTCAGGACCGGCGAGGGAAGAGCTACAAAGGGATAGGTTATCGCATTCGCAGGATCACAAAGGGTGTCACCGGTGGCTGTTTCCTTTAGCTTTGCTATTGCTACTATTTCACCGGGTCCAGCCTCTTTCAAAGGCTTTTGTGCTTTACCTTCAATGGTAAATATCTGACCATAACGCTCAGTTTTTTCTTTGTTGGAGTTATAGAGCGAGTTGTCAGGTTTTAGCGTGCCGGAATAGACCCGGATAATGGAAAGACGCCCTGTATAGGGATCGGTAAGGGTCTTAAAGACAAGGCCGGATACAGGGGCATCTGGAGACGGATCGCGTGTTGTCTCATTCCCGCTTTTGGGATCAGTGCCGGAGATACTACCAAGCTCATCAGGCGAAGGCAGAAACTGTACAATTAGGTCAAGTAAGATACTCTCACCTATATTTTTTGTGGCGGAACAGCAGCATACAGGAATAAAACCCCCACTCATTATGCCTTGTTTCAGGCCGGAAACGATTTCATCAGGAGTCAGTTCTTCACCTTCTAAAAATTTTTCCAGCAGCACATCATCAGATTCTGCGGCAAACTCGATCAAATTGTTCCTCAAAATTTCAACTTCGTCCTGAAGATCAGCCGGGATATCGACAGGGTTGGCATTGCCGCTTCCATCATTACTGAACTCAAAGGCCTTCATTTGTATAAGATCTACAATACCCCTGAAATTCTCCTGTTCCCCCAGCGGCAGAGCAACCGGAACCAGTCTCAGGTCCAGGGCTTCCTTTATTGCATCCACGGCCTTTTGGAAGTCTGCTCTTTCCTTATCCATTTTGTTAATACACATGACAACTGGAAGGCTTGAGTCTTTGATGATGGACCATATCTTCTTAGTCTGTGATTTTACCGGATTTACAGCATCTACCACGAACAACACATTATCAGCCGTCCTAATGGCCGCCTTGGCTTCAGCGATAAAGTTATCTTCCCCGGGTGTGTCCATAAGGTAGACTTTGGTCTTTTTCCAGGTCAGATGATGAAACGCTGTGCTAATGGACATGTTGCGTTTGATCTCTTCCGGCTCAAAGTCCAATACGGAGGATCCGTCATCGACCTTGCCCATGCGCGAAATCGCCTTGGCAGTGAAAAGCATGGCCTCTGCCAGAGAAGTCTTGCCGCTCCCACTTTGGGCGACCAGAGCGAAATTTCTGATGTTGCTGACGTCCATAGATGCTAATCCCTTCCTTTTATAGATTTA
>JAYEMY010000225.1:0-2642 GCA_034718455.1 Thermodesulfobacteriota bacterium | reverse complement strand
GTTACTTCTCTTGTGCCAAGTCCGGCCAGGGCGTCCAACCAGGAGTCAGGGCAATTACGAGGCCGCAACCATTTATTCTCTTGGTTCACGATACCTTTGTCGATCAAGTCCTGTTCCGTCATAACGGTCGGGTTCATCCGTCCGGAATTCAGCTCCTCACAAATCCGACCGGCCTGTATCTCCTGGTCAAAGTGCAGGAACCGGACATACATCCGAGGGGAATACCGCTCCTTGTATTGATTCCAGAGGTCTCTGTCACTGATCTTGATCTTTGAGTCAACGGCCTCGTTTTTCAGGATCATCAAGGCCCTGGCCTTGAGGAAGGTATCTACCTTATGTCTATAGGCAGGTTCCTGGTAGAGTTCCATGCTGTCGGCTTCCTGTGCCAGAAGATGCCAATCAATAAAGGACTTCAGGCTTTTGGGAAACAGGGTGTCCTTTTCCTTCCAATTATTCCACCAGTGTTGGAAATCCTCTTTTGTGAATGTCTCATAGTTAATAGTCACCAGGGTGGTCTTGCCCCACGGCCAGGCCGGCAGGTCGGCGGGTCCAAGCAGATGGATTCCAGTGAGCAGCACTAATATTTGGATTAATCTATGCATCCTTTGAGGCCTTTCCTGAACCATAGTTCCAGTATTTCCTTTGACATTTGATGGGCAAGACCGGTTACTGTATTTATCACACCGAAATGCATAACCTTGCGATATTGTTCCCCTTCTCTTCGATGAAATGTACACCAAATGGTCTGCGAGGACTCTGTGTCAATGATCTTGAGAAATACGGCCAGGGTGGGATTTATTATCTTGGCCTCAGGCACTTCAGCCATCTCCACCACCGTACCGGCTATGACAATTCTGACTCCCAAACGTTCGCCCAGGAGTTTCATCTGTTCTTGCTGCGGCTCGTGACCAGGCCAGACCCTCAGATGGCGAAAAATATCACGGACATCTCCTTCCTGGACTATGTCAAATCGCCCGGATCGAATTAATTCAGCTAAAAAAATACGATAAAAAATAGCATTTGCCTCGGGGTAATCAGTCTGGTTCAGAAATGGGAGTACTGCTATCCGGCAGGTCTTTTTCTGAGGAAGTGAAGTAAGTTTATGAAGGGTGGGGAGCTTTGGCCCGCAAGCGGATAGTGATAAAAGCGCCAGTCCAAAAAGGAATATGAAAACACATAAGCCTTTTGAAATCAGTTTCATGTTCAATATTAAAACTCCTTCAACCACTTGTTCGCAGGTACCCCTTTTTCTTTCCCATGCTGAATTAATAAGTTGATGTCCTTGATTTTTTTATTCAACTTGTTTCCGAGGATATCTCTGGCAGTCAGCAAAAGTTCTGCTGAGGTCTCCGGGATCGGGAGATCGACCTCGGCGGGCAAGACCCGCCCTCCTGCAGTCTTGATAAGGGAACCGTCATCTTCAAGCATCTCCATATACCAGAAGGCCATAGGTACTTTGCCTTTACTTTGGATATTCAGGACTATATCATTACCCTGCTTTCTGGCCTCCACGATCATATCCGGTGGATTCCGCATCAAGGCAACCTTTTCTGAAACCATGGCCATATTTCCAGCCCGGTCCCATACCTTAAGGTCAATCCGGTAATTTCCATCAGCAACACGTGAACGGTTACCTGTCTGTCCCCGCCAGTAAAAACGGGTGGGAAGATTCCCTTCTCTGTCTTTGCGCAGGATTGTCTGTCCGGTTTCGTCCTTGACGGAGAATTCCCAGCGTGATATGGGCTCTGGTTCTGAAAAACGTGGAATAGCAAAAATCCGGTCCCGAAAGGCTACAACTCCATTAAGCCTGACACCCTTAAGATCCAATACAAAGCAGGGGGAATGATTGTCCACATGATATCTCCCCAGTAATGTGGCTTGCTCCCTGCCTGATGGCCATCTCAGGCTGAGGCTTACCGGGTACAGGCCTTCCTCCTTAGGGGCGATCCAGGACGCCTGGTAGAGGTTATCATCCTTGCGCCGCAGGGGGAAAGACTCTTGGCCCCGGACCTTCAGTGAGACCTCCGGGGGCCGGCCATCCGTGACGGATCGAAGCCATACTCTGCATGTAATCTTTTGACCGCTTCTGATGTGCTGATGTCCCATGTCCACGTCGTCAAGCTCATAGAATGCTTTCCGGTCCCTGATTTGACCTATGTCTTCAGGCCATTCCTCAAGGAGGTCCTTGGCCACTATGGGCAGCAGATCTTCAGTTGTGTGGGGTTCCAGTACCCCGAACGGATTACGCATTTCATTACAGGAAAGGCCCATGGAATCGGACCAGATTGTCCTTGCATCGCCGGTGCGGATCAAATACAGAACCATGCCGAAAGCTGCGCATGGCCTTTCCCCGCGCTGGCTCACCGTCCCGAGAAGAATGAAGTCAGCTCCCAATTCCTTGCGGGCCTGTAAGATATAATAGGTGTCCAGAAAGCCCAGCCGGCGTATTCGGTTACGGGTCATGAAGGAAAGCACTGCATCTTGAGAAATTACCTCTAGCCCTCGAGAAGCAACCGCCTTTTCAAGATATTCGGTAAGCGCAAAATTGACCCCGTTAGGGCCCTGGCTCAAATCCTCTGCCGGCAGGACAGCAATCTTCTCAGCTCCTGCTGCAGATGACAGGAAAAATCCTAAGATTAGAG
>JAYEMY010000224.1:0-10648 GCA_034718455.1 Thermodesulfobacteriota bacterium | reverse complement strand
GGGAAATAGAATATACAACGGCTGGAACGGTAGAGTTCATTTTCGACTCATCAACCAATAAATTCTATTTTCTGGAGGTCAACACGCGCCTGCAGGTAGAACATGGAATAACAGAGCTCATTACAGGTAATCATTCACTTCCTCCCCCCTGGCAGCCAACAGCTTTTTTCGGGTTTCAAAGCACAATCCATTGAGAATACGCCTTTTGGTGCAACCTTGTCCGCGGTTGAAACCCGAAAAAGTCTGTCAGCTGCCAGGGAGTCTGAACGGTTACCGAGCAAGAGTCAAAAGCAGACTTGCCCCCTCGCTAGCGTGAAAAAATACGAAAAGAAAAAACAAAAAGCGAAAAAGAAAAAAGTTAAATAACATTATTGGTTGCTGGAGGTATTTTCATGATTTCACAATTGAAACTAACTGTAATATGCGAAAATAGCGTCTTCGGTCCATCCGGCTTGATCGGGGAGCATGGCTGGTCTTGCTATGTTGAGACTGAAAAGTATAGCATGTTGTTTGACACAGGCCAGGGCCTTGGTGTGTTGTCTAACAGCCTGATTCTGAGAAAAGATCTGAGATCAATTGATGCTATAGTTTTGAGCCATGGGCACTATGATCATACATCCGGGCTTCCGGCAGTGCTGGGGATCTCAGGGCCTAAGCCGGTCTATGCCCATCCTGACATCTTTCTTGTTCGATACTGGAAAAAGGGAGATGTTCTGAGGGAAATAGGACTTCGATATAAAAAGGAGTATCTTGAGTCTATCGGAGCTGGGTTTGTCGATGTGAAAGAGTTCAAGGAGATCTGCCCCGGCGTATACCTGACCGGTATGGTTCCCAGGATTACCGATTTTGAGCCCCCTGACCCGAATATGCAACTAAGAGACCCTGATGCCGGCTGGATTCAGGATCCTTTGAAAGATGATCTCTCTGTAGTGATAGACACGGAGAAAGGTCTTTTTGTAATACTCGGTTGTGCCCATGCAGGGATCATCAATATTCTGAGGCACATACAGAAAAATCTTCCGGGCCGGCCAATTCACACTGTGATGGGGGGTACTCATCTGGGCCTTGCAGATCCTGCCCAGTTTGGCGTTACATTATCCAACCTTAAGGAGTTCGATATTAAAAGGCTGGGAGCTGCCCACTGTACCGGGCTTGAGAATGGAGCGAAGCTTTATAATGCACTTGGTGATAGGTTCTTTTTTGCTTCAGTGGGAGTTAGTATTAGTATCTGAGTAATCATTGTTTGCGGACAGGCACTGGCTCCATTTGCCAACCGGAGCCTTACTTGGGATGTCAGTCAGATTTTTAAGTCTTTCCAGAAAAAAAGGCCTTGGTATTTCCTTTGCGCCAAGGCTCAAGAGGTGAAAAGTAGTAACCTGGCAATCAATCATGGCAAAACCCCAGTCAGATAGTTGGTGTACAAGGGCCACTAATGCCGCTTTTGAGGCATTTGAAACTTTGGTAAACATTGATTCACCAAAAAATACCCTGCCCATTGCTATCCCGTAAAGTCCTCCAACGAGTCGATTCCCCTCCCAGGTTTCTACGGAATGGGTCTTTCCCAGATAGTGAAGTTCAGTGTATGCCTCAATCATTTCCGGAGTAATCCAGGTTCCCTCGCCCCTTTTTATTCTGATCTTTGAGCAGGCCATTATAACCTCCTTAAAGGCGTGGTCCAAAGTGACTTGAAAGCGTCCTTGCCGAATGATTCGTTCAAGACGTCTGGATACGTGGAGGTCCGAGGGTTCTAAAATCAATCTCGGATCCGGGGACCACCAAAATATTGGTTCTCCAGGGTTATACCAGGGGAATATCCCTTGACGGTATGCGAGAATTAACCTCGGGATGCTCAGATCCCCGCCAACAGCCAGAAGTCCGTCTTCTCTGGCAAGCTTGGGGGGTGGAAAGAGCAGGTCTTTTGATAGTAGATATACCGGCATAATTCAAGCAGCTCCACGGACATCTGTACACAAGGTATTTCAAACCGGAGTTTTTTACACTAAACCGGAGGATGATTCAACTCTTGTTTTGTAACCGTTCACACTCCCTGGTAGCCGACAGGCTTTTGCAGGGTTTCAACTGCGGACAAGGTTGCACCAAAAGGCGTATTCTCAATGGATTGTGCTTTGAAACCCGAAAAAGGCTGTTGGCTGTCAGGGGGGAAAGTGAATGATTACCTTGTTTTCAATAGTAGCCTCTTGCACTTCTCCGGTTGACACGGCCCTTGGTCAGAATTAGTGTCTTGCAGCATCGCAAGGTATTATTAAGTACTAACAATGCTTGTGAGAAAAGTCACTTATGGATACAAAGCACATTGACCTATCCGAACGAAGTCGCAAGATACTGAAGACCGTCATTCATACTTATATAAATGACGCAGAACCGGTAGGGTCCAGAACCGTTGCCAAGAAAGCCGGGCTTGGATTGAGTCCTGCTACCATCCGTAATGCCATGGCCGACCTTGAGAATATTGGCTTGCTGTTCCAGCCCCATTCATCAGCAGGGCGCCTTCCGACTGAGACAGGTCTGCGTTATTATGTGGACTTCCTTTTGGATAAAGAAGATTTGTCTTGGGGTGACCAGGTAGCCATAGAAAAGGGTTTGATGTTTAGGCCGGCTGGTCTGGTGGCAACCCTGAAGCGTGCTGTTCAACTATTGGCATCTTTTTCAGGGCACGCAGCAGTAGTAAGTGCTCCCCGGCTTATCTGTGACCGCTTGATACACCTTGAATTTCTGCGAATCCGGCCGGGCCTGATACTGGTCATCAGTGTATCTGATACCGGTATGGTGCAAAATCGACTTGTGCAGATCGATTATGACATCCAGGAGGAGAAGCTGGAGCAAATTTCCCAGTATCTCAGCAACAAGCTTGACCACATGTGCCTGGAAGAACTCAGGTCTGTGATTATAGAGGAACTAAAAGAAGAAAAGAGAATTTTTGATGTCCTTTTAGAGGAATTCCTTGATCAGATGAAGGAATCAACTGAGCAGGGAGAGGTTTTTATCGAAGGCAGACTCAATCTTCTTGATAAACCGGAGTTTTCGAATGTTTCACGTATCAGGGCGATTCTTCAGACATTTGAAGAGAAGAAGACCCTTTTGACCCTTTTGGACAGGTGCTTGGACTTAAGAGGAGTACAAATATATATCGGATCTGAAGGGCTTGGAAATGAGGCGCCGGGCTGCGGCATGGTACTGGCTCCTTATGCTGGAAGTGGAAGTCCACTGGGGAGCCTGGGTATTGTTGGCCCAATTCGTATGAACTATGCCCGTGCAGTGTCCCTGGTTGAATATACTGCCCTGGTTTTAGGCGAAAAGATTAAGGAATCGTGAGCATGGACAACAAAGATATGGAAGAAAAGCAGACAACTGTAGAGGAAGAAATCGAGAGCGTAGGCGGTGATGAGATTGATCCGGCCCGGAAGTTGGCAGACAGAGAGACAGAACTCGAGCAATGTCAGGAAAAGGTGCTGCGACTGGCTGCCGATCTGGAAAATTTCAAGAAACGGATCGAGCGGGAAAAAGCGGAATATATGAAATATGCATTAGAATCCTTTGCCAAAGAATTGCTGCCTTTTCTTGACAACTTAGAACGGGCCATGACTTCAACCAAGGATTCAAGGAACTTTGATAAGTTGATAGAGGGGCTTGATCTGACCATATCCGGCTACTTAAAGACCTTGGAACGTTTCGGTCTCAAGGTTTTTACTGCAGAAGGGCAAAGATTTGATCCGAATCTGCATGAGGCCCTTACTGTGCAAGAGCAGGAGGGAGTGGAAGAAAATACAGTGATAAAAGAACTCTTAAAAGGTTATTCGCTTCATGAAAGGACCTTGAGACCTG
This sequence comes from Thermodesulfobacteriota bacterium, assembly GCA_034718455.1. Lineage (GTDB taxonomy): Bacteria > Desulfobacterota > Dissulfuribacteria > Dissulfuribacterales > UBA3076 > UBA3076. The sequence continues at coordinate 6,805 of JAYEMY010000224.1, read as the reverse complement.
CTCTTGTAGTAGTATCAAAAAATGCAACAGAGGGGAGTGGACAAGAAGAAACTAATGCTTAGTTTTAGGAGCAGTAAAACTATAATTCGATCTAACTTTTTATATTGAAGCTTTTTTACAAGGAGGATTTTCAACATGAGTAAAGTAATAGGCATAGACCTGGGGACCACCAACTCCTGTGTGGCCATCATGGAGGGGGGTGATCCCAAGGTCCTAAATAATGCCGAGGGCGGTCGCACTACACCTTCGGTAGTAGCCTTTACGGATAAAGGTGAACGATTGGTGGGAATGCTGGCCAAAAGGCAAGCAGTTACCAATGCAGAAAACACGGTTTTTGCGGTCAAGCGGCTTATTGGAAGAAAGTTTGGTGATGCAGAAGTCCAGAAGTCCAAGGGAATAGCCCCTTTTAAGATTGTCCAGGGTTCAAGTGGCGATGCGTGCGTAGAAATAGGGGGTAAGCAGCACAGCTCTGCTGAGATCTCAGCTATGGTCCTTGGCAAGATGAAACAGACTGCTGATGATTACCTTGGTGAGAAGGTAACCGATGCAGTGATTACCGTGCCGGCCTATTTCAACGATAGTCAGCGCCAGTCCACCAAAGATGCCGGCCGTATTGCAGGATTAAACGTCCTGCGCATAATCAACGAACCTACGGCGGCAGCTCTGGCCTATGGTCTGGATAAGAAGACAGAAGAGAAGATTGCCGTATTTGACTTGGGTGGAGGCACTTTTGATGTCTCTATACTGGAGATCGGGGAGGGAGTTTTCGAGGTAAAGTCTACTAATGGAGACACCTTTCTTGGAGGCGAGGACTTCGATCTTCGGATAGTTGATTGGCTGGCAGATGAGTTCAAGAAGGAGCATGGCCTGGATCTCAGGCAGGACCGGATGGCCCTGCAGCGTCTCAAAGAGGCGGCTGAAAAGGCAAAGTGCGAGCTTTCAAGCACTCCGGAGACTGAGATTAACCTGCCATTCATTACAGCTGACGCCAGTGGTCCGAAGCATATGGTCATTAAGCTTACCAGGGCCAAGCTTGAGTCCCTGGTAGCAGATCTGATCGACCATGTTGAAGGTCCGTGTCAGGTAGCTCTCAAAGACGCCGGTCTCACTCCTGCCGACATAAACGAAGTTATACTGGTTGGCGGCATGACCCGTATGCCCAAGGTTCAAGAAAAGGTCACAGAATTATTCGGCAAAGAGCCTCACAAAGGTGTTAATCCTGATGAAGTCGTGGCAATAGGGGCGGCTATACAGGGGGCGGTCCTGAAAGGCGAAGTCAAGGACGTACTGCTCCTGGACGTAACTCCCCTGTCCCTTGGTATTGAGACACTTGGTCAGGTCATGACCAAACTGATTGAAAAAAATACCACTATTCCAACCCGGAAGAGCCAGATTTTCACAACTGCCGGTGATAACCAAAATGCCGTAACCATCCATGTGCTTCAGGGCGAGCGTGAGATGACATCAGGCAACAAGACCATCGGACGGTTCGAGCTGGTTGGAATCCCGCCGGCTCCCCGTGGAGTGCCTCAAATAGAGGTCACTTTTGATATAGATGCCAATGGTATCCTTAATGTGTCAGCAAAGGATATGGCAACCGGCAAGGAGCAGTCCATCAGGATCCAGGCCTCCAGTGGTCTTAGCGAGGAGGAGATTCAGAAAATGACCAAGGATGCGGAACTCCACGCTGAGGAAGATAAAAAGCAAAAAGAGGCGGCGGAGATCCGGAATCAGGCCGATACCTTGATTTACAGCACGGAAAAGAGCCTGCAGGAACTTGGAGACAAGGTAGATACTGCTACCAAAGACCAGATAAATGATAAAATCAAGGGCCTCAGAAAGGCCCTGGAAGGCACTGACCTGGAGGCTATTAAAAAGGCCCAGGATGAGCTTATGCAGGCATCCCACAAGCTGGCTGAAATGATGTATCAGCAGGCTGCCGGTGCTCAGGCAGGCAGTGAAGGCGGCGGTACAGATGCTGCATCCGGCAAAGGCGAAAAGGGCGGCAAAGGTGGAGGAGATGACGACGTTGTGGATGCTGACTTTGAGGAAGTGAAGTAAGGGTTGATTCCGCTTTGTGTCTGAACGGATTTTCCGTTCAGACACTAATTAAGCCGCGCGACAAAACTCCCATCATCCTGACTGTTGAACTCTATCCAGCCAGGATCTTTCAACATCCCAGGATTGAGTATCAGGGTGCGTCCTATCCGATCTTTCCCCCTAGATTCGTGTATGTGGCCTGTGAAGCAAAAGTCAGGCTGTTTTTCTTCAATAAATTTTCTGATGGCTGTGCTGCCGACGTGGACTCCACCGCCTATCAAATCGACAGCAGTATTAAAAGGGGGAGTGTGGGATATCAGGACCTTGATCCGTGCCTGCGTCACATATTGGTATGCCTTGTTGACAATATCCCCAAGTTCTTCTTCAGAAAATTCGGTTGGGGTGTTGAAAGGAGTGGGATTAGATCCTCCTACACCGAAGATTCCCAAGTCCCCCAAGACAAATCCTTTACCATGGATATTGATGCCAAGCTCATCCAGATAGTTCCCGATTGATGCCTTATCCATATTACCCAGGACAGCATATATTTTAGGATTAATGCGCCTGATGACATCAAGTATGGTTGATGCGTCTTCTTTCCCTCCACAATTGGTAAAATCCCCTGTAATTATCACCAGGTCTGCCTTTGAAAGCCCAGTGATCTTCTCAATACCGGCATACTCCATGTGGATATCTCCAAAGGCTATAATGTGCATTCGGTCCTCCTATTAACTGAATTTATTACTACCCGTTAAAATACAATTATAGACAGAGGCTCGACAGAAGAGAGTTATATCCTGAGTCATTTCCAGTGCCCGGATATCCATCTGCCGCTCGGGTTGGGGTGCCCAGGTACCCATACAGCACCTGGTTTGGGACAGGGTTTGTGTTTCCAGTGTCCGGGTATCCACCGGCCATCAGGTGCGTTATGACCGGTTACCCATATTTTCCCTGATATATGAGGTCCCGCATACATCCAGTGCCCTGGTATTTGTCTGCCATCCAGTGTTGTGTGTGGTACTACCCAAACAAAATTAGGTCCCGGCCTGGGTGGTTTTGATTTTGAGCACGACGTGAAAAACAAAGGCATATAGAAAATTGAGGCAATAATGAATATGATCGCAAGTTTTTTGAACATGATGTTCTCCTTGCAAAAATATAATTTTTGAGAGCTACTTATAGTGCGTCGCACATGGATTGATACCATTTCGACTCATAACACCTTGAAAGTACGAATATAACGCTATTATATGAACATCATTTCATGTGCGATGCACTATAGTGCCTGAACGGAAATCCCAAATTTTGTTTTCTCAATTTAGGTCGGGGACCGTAATCATTCACTTCCCCCTGGCAGCCAACAGCCTTTTCCGGGTTTCAAAGCACAATCCGTTGAGAATACAACTTTTGGTGCAACCTTGTCCGCGGTTGAAACCCCGCAAAAGCCTGTCGGTTGCCAAGAGGTGTGAACGGTTACGAAACCTTTATAGTCTTCTTTGTTTTTTGTTATAGGAAATTTTTCAAGTTTTTTCTTTTACCAGGAGCGTTTCTTGCGGCGGTCATTTCGTGCCCTTGCCTCGTTTACCTTTAAATTGCGTCCACCGAGATCCTTGCCATTAAGGGCTTTTATGGCGGCATCGGCATCGGCATTATCCATTTCAGCGAAGCAAAAACCACGCGGTTTTCCTGTGTCGCGATCAGTAATCCAATTAAAGGACTCGAGAGTCCCATACTGCTTAAGCATTTCGCAAACTTCTGCCTCTGTGGTACTAAAGGGCAAATTCCCAATATAAAGTTTCATTAATACATTCCTCTAGGAGCATCTACTATTCTTTAATAGTCGTTTTGGATGAAATAAAACAAAAAAAGCGGGCCATCGAAAGCAAACCCGCTTTTCGGTGCTGATTTTCAAGGCCAATCGGCACTAGGCGTGCACGTTGGACGCTTGGGGACCCTTGGGGCCCTCAACCACATCAAATTCCACTGTCTGTCCTTCTTCTAGGGACTTGAATCCGCTGCCCTCAATGGCGCTGAAGTGGACGAAGACATCAGGCCCATTCTCTTGAGAGATGAAACCGAAGCCTTTTTGATCGTTGAACCATTTTACAGTTCCTTTAGCCATGCTCTTTACCTCCTTTCCTAAAAATTATGGGCTCTTTCGACCCATGTGTTGCACTTGCCATGGGTTCGAAACGCCCAAACGGAAAGGATCCGCCATACAGGTAATTTCTGATCCATACAGAGTGTCATGTTTCCTCAAGGGCTTACCTATAAAAAAAGAGGCACTATTTGTAGCCTCTTCATTTACAGACCTGCCACTCGATAGCTTTATAGACCTACATATAGCTGATTTCAGCTATCCATCAATAAAATATACGATACGAAACATTTCTTCCAGTGTCAATAAAAAATAGGAAGAGCCTCCATATTTCAAATCTCCAGTTTCAACGTCAGCATTCAATTCGATAATATACGCTTTTTCGAAAAAAGTGTAAATTGGTGAATGAAGGATGCCAACATCTTCAATCCTTTAATTCTTCAATTCCTAAATTATTTAATTATCCTTAACCGTTCACGGGATTACAGCGCCCGTTTTACCGCATCCACCGAACTGTAAGCGTTTACAGTGTGCTGCAGATGCGAGGCGTACGGGTACGCAGACGTACTCCCTGTACTTCAAGTGCCCCACAACAAAGCAGATGCGGTGTTCTGTGAACGCTTACAATTATTCTCAACAGCACTTGCCCTTAGGACATAAAACCTTTAATAATCTATATATTGAATAACAGATGCTTTTTTCAACTACAAAAATACTATAGTGGAGGTAAGCATTATGGCAAGTAAAATCAAGGAAAGCACAAAGGGACAAAAAAAGCAGATCGGCGGGGCCATTGTTGCCATAGTAACGCCCTTTAAGGATGGGAACCTGGATGAGGAAACCCTCAAAGCCCTTATAGAATGGAACATAACGGCCGGGACCAATTGTATAGTACCCTGCGGTACTACTGGTGAGTCAGCTACCCTCAGCCACGAAGAGCACATGAGAGTAGTGGAGATCACAATAGAAACTGCGAATGGACGCGTACCGGTAATCGCCGGAACAGGCTCGAACTCCACTGCAGAGACCATCATGCTCACAAAGCATGCGAAGAATGCCGGTGCGGATGCAGCCCTGGTGATTACACCCTATTACAACAAACCCAGCCAGGAGGGATTATATCAGCACTTTATGGCCGTAGCGGATGAATGCAAATTCCCCATGATCCTTTATAACGTACCCGGACGTACAGGGGTGAACATGCTCCCGGAAACAGTGGCACGCTGCGCCAAAAATAGATACGTTATTGGAATCAAGGAGGCTACCGGCAGCCTGAAGCAAGTAACATATGTAATCAGGTTATGTCCTAAAAACTTCATAGTGCTCTCAGGAGACGACTTTACTGCTTTTCCCATCATGGCCATTGGAGGCAAGGGTGTCATCTCGGTTGCATCCAACGTAGTGCCAAAGGAAATGGCTGTTATGATGAACGTATTTGAAAAGGGTGACCTCACGAAGGCACGTCAGTTGCATTTAAAGTTGTTTCCACTGTTTGATGCCCTTTTCTATGAGACAAATCCCGTTCCGGCCAAGACCGCCCTTGCAATGATGGGCAAGATTCCAACAGATGAGGTTCGTCTTCCCCTGGCCTCCATGAGTGAGGCCAATAAAAAGCGGCTGGAAAAGGTTCTGAAAGACATCAAACTGATTAAGTAAGATAAGCTCGCCCGCAGGGCGCTAGGAGGAAACATGGTCCGAGCTATAGTAGCCGGTGCAGGTGGCCGTATGGGCGGTCGCATCATAAATATGATTCATGAGACTGAAGGTATCACTCTGTGCGCGGCATTTGAACACCCGGGCAGCCCTGCTGTCGGGCAGGATGCCGGGACGGCTGCGGGACTCGAATCGTTGGGAGTGACTGTGGCAGACAGCCTCGATTCCGTAATAGATCAGGGAGATGTCATTATAGATTTTACAATTAGCGAAGCCAGTCTGAAGCACTCCCGCATTGCGGCATTTCACAAAAGACCAATAGTTATAGGCACCACTGGGTTGGCCAGTGGGGAAATTGACGAGATCAGACAACTGGCAAAGGATTTTCCCTGTGTACTTGCACCCAATATGAGTGTAGGGATTAATCTCCTCTACAAGCTTGTTGATACCGCAGCCAAGGTCCTTGGTGATGACTATGACGTTGAAATTGTTGAGGCACATCACAGAATGAAAAAAGATGCCCCAAGCGGCACGGCCCTTCAATTGGGCAAGGTCATTGCCTCTTCCCTCGACAGGGATTTCGACGAGGTGGGTCTATTCGAGAGACATGGGTTTATTGGTGAGCGAAGCAAAAAAGAAATTGGCATCCAGACCGTTCGAGCCGGAGACATAGTCGGCGAGCACACAGTGCTTTTCGGCGGCATAGGTGAACGTATTGAGATCGTGCATAAAGCCTCAAGCCGGGACACCTTTGCAAAAGGAGCAGTGAGAGCAGCCATCTGGATCGTCGAGCAGCCCGCCGGGTTCTACGATATGCAAGATGTGTTGGGACTCAAGTAACCCTGCGGTGAATTATTTTTTTCTCTTTCCTATAAAGGATGACGAGATGAGGTCTTCTTCATGGTTTTTATAAAATCTATGAGATTACAACAGCTTCCACCATATCTTTTCGTGGCACTTGATCGAATGAAGACCGAGGCATTGGGAAAAGGTGTAGATGTTATTGATTTGGGA
>JAYEMY010000223.1:0-2655 GCA_034718455.1 Thermodesulfobacteriota bacterium | reverse complement strand
TGTCCCGGAGAAAAACACCTATGTCTCCCAGCTTGATGTTGCCTGATGGATCTTTTATCATTTGGTCCCCGGTTACATACCGCTGCCCCGCACCTTCAGACACAACCACCACTGCATGCCCACGATCTCTGAGTCTGTGCTCAAGGGCCTTTAACAGACCTTTTTCTCCTTCCATGTCAAAATCACTTTCAGGTATCAGACAAAAGTTGACCTCCCTTAAGGCATTTGTGGCAGCAGATGCAATGGAGCCTGAATATCTCCCCATGACTTTGACCAGCCCCACACCATTGGGTGCCCCAATAGCCTCGGTGTGGGCACACCTTATGGACTGACCGGCCATTTCAACCGCGGAGTCGAAACCAAATGTCTTATTAACCAGATAGATATCATTGTCTATGGTTTTTGGTATGGCAACAACAGCTATTTTAAGATCTCGCTTTTTAATTTCATCGGCAATTTTGACTCCGGCCCTGAATGTTCCATCGCCTCCGATAATGAACAGTATGGATACATTCATACGTACGAGCGCATCCACTATACCATCTATGGGTTGGTGCCCTCTGGAAGAGGCAAGGATTGTCCCTCCATACTCATGTATACGATTTACTGCCTGGAGACTTAAATCCATTACGGGAAGACCGTACTCGGGGATAAAACCCCTTAGCCCATAACGTATGCCAAGGACGGATTGGGCTTCATAACCATAGTGGAGAGCAAGTACAATGGCCCTGATCACATCATTAATTCCAGGGCAAAGTCCGCCACAGGTTACAATGGCGGAGCGTACTTTAGTGGGGTCAAAATAAATTTTTTGACGTGGCCCCGCCAACTCGAATGAAAGAGGTTCCGACCCTTCTTTGTATATCTTTTTCAGTGATTCATGCGAGACCCTGACAAGTACACGATTCTGGTCAGATACAAAACAGGGGTAGTTTTTCTTAAGTAGAGGAGATTGAACACTTAAATCTCCCAGGACTTCTATGGCGGTTTCAATCTCTGCATCCGGGCCGATTTCATCAATTAGATATGAACTATTTTCTGTAATAGTAGGTTGGCTATTTTCAGGCATTGCGGGGTTCTCCAATAATTTAGTCTTTTCGCGATTTTCATAAAATAACCGTATCTATATTCTGAAAGCCATGTCAATGTAAAGAGATTTGCTTTATACTTCAGTTTATAAACCTAAACCTAAATCATTAATTGTATAATCTGAAACGAAAAACATAATCAGAGGAAACCTTTTCAAAATGAGTGTAACCATAGGCGTTTTCGACTCAGGTATTGGCGGGCTTACAGTAGTCCGCGAGATTAAACAGTTATTACCGACCCAACCCCTTATCTATTTTGGAGATACTGCGCGGACCCCATATGGGACCAAAAGCCCGGAAACAATTATTCAATATGCCAGGGAAGATGCCAGATTCTTGCTGGAGCACGGAGCCGAGATATTAGTAGTCGCCTGCCACAGCGTAGCCAGTACTGCCACCTCAACCTTAAAGCAGGAATTTTCTGAACCAATATTTGAAGTCGTAACCCCCTCTATAGAACAGGCATTGGCCCTTACCAGACGAAAAATTATCGGCTTAATAGGTACAAGGGCTACAGTGACAAGCGGTGTATACGAAAAAGCGATCCACGCACGTCTGCCCGATACAAAGGTATACAGCCAGGCATGTCCTCTTCTGGTGCCCTTGGTGGAGGAAGGATGGCTCAAGGCCAGGGAAAGCCGCATGATAGTTAAAAAGTATCTCAGGCCTTTAAAAAATCAGCAGATAGACACCCTGATTCTCGGATGTACCCATTATCCACTTCTTAACCAAATAATCCAGGAAAAAATCGGAAAGAAGGTGAAAATAGTAGACCCTTCTGCTGAAATAGCACGTGCGGTTTATTCGTATCTTGAGGCCAAGGATCAACTGTCTGAAAAATTGCATGGCCGAGAAGATCGTTTTTTTGTCTCTGATCTCACTCCAACGACTCAGGAAGTAGTCCAGTGTTTTTTAGGCAACCGGGTCCGGCTTGAAAAAGCATCATTGCCCGTCACACCCCGACCTTGACCCTGTATTTTACCTTCACTTCGCCGTCCCCGGGGACCGTCACATTGAACCTTAAGGATTAACCTTTCTGGACTTTAACCTCACGCCATCCTTATCATCTCAGCCTCACGCCATAAATGATAACGAACTGTCCCTTCGTAATCATTCGCTTCCCCCCCTGACAGCCAACAGCCTTTTTCGGGTTTCAAAGCACAATCCGTTGAGAATACGCTTTTGGGGCAACCTAAGCTAAGCGTTTAGCTGTTAGCGTTTAGCTTTGGAAAATCAAAATATTACGTTAGGGATTTAGAAAAAAATAATTTACCCATAAAGGAGTATTACCAAAAAGTAATAGACAATCAGAGCGTAACCTGCTAAGTGTCATAATTAAAAAATTTCATCAAGGAGATTTGATTATGAATCAAAAGTCAGGCTTACAGAATAACAGCACTCCTTTATCTGCTTCAATTAAAGCAATAATTAAAACTCGACACCCAAAAGGAAAATTGCGCACAGAAGCATTTTTTTGCACCAACCTGGAGGCAGCAGAGATGCAAATCCTTCGGTGGTTTATCCTTCGATGGAACATAGAAGTAACATTCGAAGAGCTTCGCGCCCA
>JAYEMY010000222.1:0-2680 GCA_034718455.1 Thermodesulfobacteriota bacterium | reverse complement strand
CAACTTCAGGTTTCTCAAATGGTAACTTGAAGAATGTTTCATCCATTCGGCTTTACACCGCACAGAGATAAACTCTTAAATATCTTTCCTGTCGGTTCCTCCGACAATAAAAAAGTTTTTCTCTGCGTTCTCTGTGAGATATTTGGTAGTGGTTAAGTCTCATTTGAAATATATTCGTTATATGCAACAAAGAACACTTTAAAAACTATATGATGCATATATAAAACCATTTATTGAATCAAATCCATACTTAATAATATTCTCGCTATTACAATGATAACAATTTATTCTCATGATTTTCTCTACCACAGTACACCTCCTATCAATTTTTATTATATAGGTAAGCGTAAATCAAGCGCAACTTAACCACTACCTTCCTTTTTATAAAATAGTACTGGAATAAATCCTCACTGAATCGGAAAGTCCTTCATTGCACCCCGGTATTCTTTCTCTATATCTGATAGGCTCAAGTCCTGATAGATGCTTAAGCTATCTCGGTTCTTATGCCCGCTGATGAGTTGGATTTTTGCATCTACGATGCCCTTGCTGGGAAGACGCCTATTTCTGACGGATGCGGAGGCTCAGTTTCACTCCAGTGAAATGCGCCTTTCTGGAGCCTCTCTCATCCAGTAGGCGAGATAGGGGTCGGTGAGGCGGTATTCGTCTGTTCTTGGATACCTTTCAACAAAATCCTTGTCCTCTAGGACCATAAGCGCTTTTCTGAGTCCACTTGTTGAGCCAAATCGATGTCTCGTTACATAGGACATGGCATAGGGACTGGCTGTAGGCTCAAAGGCCAGGGCCCGGAGTACCTGTTTTTGCACAAGGCTGAGCCCTTGCCAGATTGCTTCAAACTCACCACTTTCCATTTCGAGCAGAGCCCTATGAGCCTTTTCAACGGTGGGCCTGGAACACCGCACCACCGTTCGTCCCCAAGCGAGAAATGCAAGCTTCTGAATGTAGTATGGGTAACCCCGAGAAAGCTTGTAAATTTTCTGGGCAGCCAGCCGTTCGCAGGTCTTGCCGGTCTTGGCGAAGCGGTCAATTACGTACTGTGTAAAATCTTCCTCAGGGATCTCGGAAAGAGGTACAGTAAAAGCCAGCTTAAAGAAAGGACGCTTCTTTTCACGAAACATTTTTGTAAGAATTCGCCTTCTGCTTCCCGCAAAGATGTAGGACACCCCTTCTTGGCGCTGGATATACTCTCTCATAATGCCTTCAATATGTTTGGAGCGGGGAAGCTCGGTGATCTCCTGAAACTCATCAAAGGCAACGCATACCCGTTTGCCGCTTTCCTGGGCAAACCGGCCGATTGCATCCATGACATCATCCAGCGGGGGCAATTCGTCAGATGTCTTTGAGTATTGGAAGGCCACGGAGAGACTCTTTTCCCCAATAGTGATTTGAGGCACCATGCTCTTGAAAAGGCCCCTCAAGTGCTCTGTGAGCGTTTTGTCCGGCTTCCAATGCAGCCCCTTGATAAGTGCGGCCGCAATGGTTTGGACCAGGGTGTCGGCTGAATCCACCCGGTACAGGTCTGCGAGAAGGCAAACTACTCCTTCTGAACGGAGCTGCTTGAAAGCGATCTCAATGAGGGACGTCTTGCCGTATCTCCTGGGCGAGATGAGAAGAGTGTGAGCTCCATTCCGGACATGGTCGAGGAGGGTGTCGAGTTCCGTCTCCCTGTCACAGAACAACTCAGGTGAACTGATGACCTTAAGCTGAAAGGGATTTAGCTGTTTCATTTTGCTCTCCCGAAATTACTCTTAAAGAGTAATCTAAGTAGAGCAATTCGGAATGTCAAGATTATGCGTACAAAGCATTGACCGTGGAAATATTTTCAAGGAGCGGCTCATGGTCAAGATCACCATTGGATAGATTGGCTGGTATAACAGGGTATGCCATAGATTTCTCTCAGCCTAAATTCCGAAAATAATAAGAACCGGAAGTTTTAAGGTGACTTTGCTGTGAAAATGGCAACGAAATGCGATAATTTTATCTGAAAACTACTGAAAGTTCCAGTGCTATTTTAATTTAGGGAATTTATATTGCGTGAAAACGCAGCTATGTTTTCATTGGGCTTAATCCGGCTGGGGGATTCTCCAAGGATTTCTCCCGACCCGCGACGTGTAATTTTTTAACACATATCTTGTCTTACTTTCTCAGTATTACAGTGGTCTAAGTTATTGCAATGTTTAAGGATATTCTCTGACTGTTTGCACTGGCATGGTCTTCGCAGTAGTCGCCACAAGGCCAATAGAGTGGGCACTATGAATTCATGCCATATGCCTTTAGTTATAAAATATCATTATCTTTGATCCATGATTGCTCAATCGGCCCAATGAAAACATAGAACGCAAATATGCCTAAGTTTCTAATCGTCTTTCCTTTTCCATATGAGCATGTAATACACGGATAATTTCAATGCCATTGTCTGTTTCTCGATAATAGACTACATAGTTAGGATATTGTGTGAGTGGGAAAAACCGTAAACCATGCAGTTTTGCCCGCTTGGACCGATATGCGGTGCCGATGCCAGGCATATCGGCGATAGGGCCTTGATCATCGTTTCGGCCAATACGATGTTAAACCGCAGAATATCGAACAAGGAATTATGAATGTCGAAAGGATGACTTTAAAGTCCTTCATAATTCGAGATTCCTTGTTCGATATTCGACAT
>JAYEMY010000221.1:0-2692 GCA_034718455.1 Thermodesulfobacteriota bacterium | reverse complement strand
CTTTAAGGGAAAGGATATTACACACCTGCCAATTAACGAAAGGGCCAAACTCGGCCTCGGGCTGTCCTTTCAGCGCCCTCCTACACTGAGGGGCGTAAAGCTTAAGAACTTGTTGGCTTTATACAGCAAGGAAGTTGATGCCGGGAGCGAGTTAGCTCTTGCCTATAATTTTGAGGATTTTTTGGGAAGGCAAGTGAATTTTGGCTTTTCCGGTGGTGAGATAAAAAAATCAGAACTGCTTCAGCTTTTGGCACAAAGTCCTGATCTGTCACTTCTTGATGAGCCGGAATCCGGTGTAGATATTGAGAATCTGGATGTGATATGTCAGATGATCCGCAAACTGTTACAAAAAGAAGTGCGCAAAAACCGTCGGAAGTCCGGTCTGATAATTACCCATACCGGGCTTATACTCAACTACGTAAATGCCGACAGGGGACATGTAATGCTGAACGGGCAGATATACTGCCAGGGGAACCCCCGGGATATATTTGAGAGAATCAAGAATTACGGCTATGAAGAGTGCGCCAGATGCCGTTTATTCGAACAAGGCTTTAAGATATGAATTATTCAGAAAACCATTACGATACAAAGGACTTAAGAAGTGATGAGGACCTGCTGGAGACCTTCATGCCCGCCTCTAAGGTGGAAGGACCAAAAGATATAGGGGAATTTGAAGAAGAAGAGATTGAAAGACTCAAGCAGACCGGAATTGATCTTACAGGTCTGGACAGGGCAGGTACCTTTATTCAAACAAACGGCAGTGTCCAGAAGTGTGATTGTGAGTCACAGGGCGTAGAGCTGTTTCCCATCACAGAGGCATTCAAAAAATACAACGGCCTCAAGGACTATTGGTGGAAGCTTATATCACCAGAGAAAGATTCTTTTACCAGGGAAGCTGACCAGGAACTCGATAACGGGTATTTCATTCGGGCCCTTCCTGGTGAAAAGGTAATTTATCCACTTCAGACTTGCCTTTACATACGGAATGAAAACGTAGCCCAGCGCGTTCACAATATAGTGATAGCAGAAGAAGGTTCTGAATTACATGTTATCACAGGATGCTCTACACATCCCCATCTGAAGTCAGGGCTGCATATTGGGATATCTGAATTTTATGTCAAAAAGGGGGCAAAGCTCACCTTTACCATGGTCCATAACTGGGGTGAAAATGTCTACGTGAGGCCCCGTACGGGTATCAGGGTAGAGGAGGACGGCGTCTTTCTCTCTAATTACATTTCCCTTAAGGGGGTAAAGTCCGTCCAGACCTTTCCAACAGCCACTCTTGCCGGTCCAAATGCCATGGCCCGCTTTAACTCGGTCATAGTGGCTCATGAGGGCTCAGATATAGACACTGGTGCCAAGGTTATACTTAAGGCCCCTGGAAGCAGGTCCGAGATAATATCCCGGACCATATCTTTCGGTGGCCGGGTAGTGGCCAGAGGACACCTTGTCGGCCTTGCCGCTAATATTAAGGCACACCTTGAATGCCAGGGTCTGATATTGGCGGAACACGGCGTAATTCACGCCATACCCGAGCTTGAGGCCCATGTGGCGGATGTGGATATGTCCCACGAAGCAGCCGTAGGCCGAATCGCCAAGGAGGAGATTGAATACCTCATGGCCCGGGGTCTTGATGAAGAAGAGGCTACATCCACCATAGTCCGTGGATTCCTGGACGTAAGAATCAACGGTCTGCCCCCGGAGCTGAATAAAGAGCTGCAGGCGGTTGTGAAAGAGTGCCGTAAGGGAATGTGATAATTGGGTGATTTGGTGATTTAGTGATTTGGTGATTGAAGTGAAAATAGGTCTGGCACAGTACGATCCTATAATCGGGGCCTTTAGGCACAATGTGGCCCAAATGGTTCGACTTGCCGGAAAGGCCGGGGATGAAGGGTGTGAATTGGTCATATTCCCTGAACTTGCAGTATGTGGTTATCCCCCGCGGGATCTGCTTGAGCGTAAAGAGTTTATACAGGACAACCTGAAGGCCATGGATCGGCTGGTGTCCGAGGTGAAAGGGATTGCCGTCCTGTGTGGTTGCATTTCACCGAATACCAAAAGTACCGGAAAACCTATATACAATACGGCCATCCTGTTTGAAGATGGAAAGGTCCTGGCCAAAGTGCACAAGCGGCTCCTCCCCAGCTATGATATTTTTGATGAAACCAGGTATTTTGAGCCAGGGACCGGGAGTGTGCCGGTCTCCTTCAAAGGACTTTCTCTTGGCATTATGATATGCGAGGATATCTGGAACGATGGCGACATCTTCCCAGAACATAACTATCCTGTAAACCCTGTGGCTGAACTGGCGGAAAAGGGGACTGATGTCTTTATCACAATAAATTCGTCTCCTTTTGACATAGAAAAAGCCGCCTTTCGTTATCATGTCTTGAGTCACCTTGCCGTCAAATACCGCAGGCTTTTTTTTTATATCAATGCAGTCGGAGGGCAGGACTGTCTGATATTTGACGGCAGCAGTATGGCCGTTGATCATACCGGGAAGATTATGGCCCAGGCAAAGGATTTTACAGAGGATTTGGTCACTGTCGATACAGACGCTCTGCAAGGTGAAAAGCACATGGTCTCGGCCTCCAGGGAAGAGAGTGTGATTAAGGCCCTTGAGCTTGGCCTGAAAGACTATATAACCGGATGTGGTTTCAGCAAGGTCGTGCTGGGTCTGAGCGGCGGGATA
>JAYEMY010000220.1:0-2694 GCA_034718455.1 Thermodesulfobacteriota bacterium | reverse complement strand
GCACGGCACAGTTAAAACTCATTCCCAATGGGCGGTCTGTCAGCATCTGTGTAAATGCATCAATCCTTTTACGGTTGAAAGTAAATTGATCGTCATAGAAATTGATGTGCCGTATCCCGAAGCGTTCTTTCAAGTAACACAGGTGGTGATACATATACTCGACCGAATTATAACGGAAACTGCGCCGGAATACCGACCGGTCACAATAGCTGCAGGCATAAGGGCAGCCACGACTGGATATGCAACTGGTATTGGGAACCTTGGGATAATTGAATATTGGCAGCCTGTAGGCTTCGGGATATCCTTCCAGTTCCTCGTAGGCAGGAAACGGAAGGGTGTCAAGAACAATCCCTTTGTCCCGATAACCGGTGAAACTGACATCTCCTCCGGCATCCCGGTATATTACACCCTTAACCATGGGAGCATCTTCCCCACCACACTCCATCAGTTCGGCAAGGGTCTGCTCCCCTTCACCTACAACGACAAAATCAATAACAGGGAAATCTTCCAGGACCCGTTTTTTCATGGCCGAAACATGAGGACCGCCCAATACCGCCTGGATGTTGGGCTGGATACTCTTGGCGATTTTTATAATGCGGACTGCGTCAAGAAAACTCGATGTGGTGCAGCTTACGCCTATAAAGGCCGGTTGTTCCGTCAACAGATAATCACGGACAAAACGATCCGAGTCAGGCTGGGCGTAGTAGTCGATAATAGCGGCATCATTTCCCTGTTTTTTGAGAAAGGCCGCTATGCTTGCCAGCCCCAGAGGAGGCATGATATTTGCCATTCTGGAGATATCCCTGCCCGCAGCTTCTGCCCGATAGCCAAGCGGATGGACCAGCAGAATGTTTTTTGTATTCAGTGTGGTCATTTTCTTTTCATGCCCTTAGAGCGCAATCCTGTGAAAAAACTTACAGGTCCATAAAACACGTCTGGAGTTCATATAGACGAGCTGTCTTCAACTTATTTATCTCCCGTTCCTAAGGAACGTACAATAAATAATTGGCAAGGCAAATGATCAGAGAAGATCAGATTGTAAGAATAGAAAAGGCAAAATATCTCAGTAACCATAAGCTCAAGCTATCCTTCAACGACGGAACCGAGCAAACAATAAATTTTGCCCCCTTTCTGTCAAGTTCACTAAATCCGTTAAATGGATACCCCGTTCCCTGAATTCTGAACCAGTGAACGATTATCAGAAATGTCGCCTCATATATCCCTCTAGCCGGTCATATGCCTCGTTCAGGATATCTTCAGGAGGAAGAAAGACCACACGAAAATGCGGGGTCTCAGGCAGGGGACCAAAGCCGCTGCCATGTACTACGACCACACCAGTCTCACTGATGAGGTCCTTTACAAATTCCTTGTCGTCTACATCTACCTCGATCAGGGGAAAGGCATAGAATGCCCCGTCAGGTCTCTGGCAGGATATGCCAGGAATCGCATTTAGCCTTTCGACTGTCAGGTCCCTGCGTCGAATCAGTTTTTCTGTTGTCTCTTTAATATGGATCTGATCGCCGTTCAGGGCGGATGATATTGCAAACTGCTTTGGGTGTGAGGCACAGAGCCTGGCCCTCACAAGCTTTTTCATGGCCTCGGTGTAGTCCCCCACAAGCTCAGGTGCCCCGCTTACTATGGACCAGCCGATACGGAAACCAGGGGCAAGATAACACTTGGAAAGGCCGTTAAAGGTTACTATAGGGAGTTCTTTGTCCAATGAGGCCGTACTGATGTGGCGCTGGCCGTTCAGAATGAGTTTGTCGTATATCTCGTCGCTGAGAATTACCAGGTTATGATGTCTTGCAATTTCTATTACCTGGCGCAGGGTGTCCTCACTATACACTGCACCTGTGGGATTATTGGGGTTTATGATCACGATTGCCCGTGTGTTTTCATCTATCTGTTTCTCTATGTGATCAATATCCGGTTGCCAGCCATTGCCTTCGTTCAGCAAATAAGGCCTGGGCTCACCAAGCAGACGGCTGAGAAGCGCATGGTAAAGAGGATAACCTGGTGACGGAACGAGCACATTTTCGCCCTTGTTCACCAGAGCGGAAAGTGCAAAATCAATAGCCTCACTGGCGCCCGTGGTAATCAGTATCTCATGCGGCTCTATGCCGCTTCCCAGGGCCTCCTGCCTCACGGCCTCAATGGCCTCCGGTATCCCCTCAGAGGCGGAATACCCGGTGTAATCATTCAGCATTGCCCTGTAGGTGGCATCTATAAGGTGTCTGGGTGTGTGAAAATCAAAGAGCACAGGATCACCTATGTTAAGATAAACGAGATCGCCGCCGGCGGCCTCTCTCTTATCAGCGACCAGCACGATATCCCTTATGGCATAAGCAATATGCTCTGTCCGTCTCGAAGGGTTGATTTTCTTAAGTGTACTCATGTTTATACCTCTATAAAGACTCGGAGAGCCGCTTGCAAAATCCCATCTTTTTCGAAACCGCCGTTCCGAGATCAATGTTCCAATGGCTATATTATGAATTCACCCAAACCCCATTATTGTCAACATAAATTTTCCCCCAACCTCCCAACCTCCCAATTCCCCAATTCTTCAATCGTAATCATTCACTTTCCCCCCTGACAGCCAACAGCCTTTTTCGGGTTTCAAAGCACAATCCATTGAGAATACGCCTTTTGGTGCAACCTTGTCCGCGGTTGAAACCCTGCAAAAGCCTGTCGGCT
>JAYEMY010000219.1:0-2700 GCA_034718455.1 Thermodesulfobacteriota bacterium | reverse complement strand
TGGAGAGTGCCTTGGATTGGATCCAATAATTGGTTAAAGAAAAACACTAAAACATTGTCAGGAGGTACGTCATGAAAAAAAGATGGTTCATTGTATTGGGGAGCTTACTCGCCATGATCTGTTTCACAGGCATGGCAAACGGAGCTGTAGAGGCCTGTATTACCTGTCACAGAGACATTTCTCCAGGACAGGTAGCTGACTGGGAATCCAGCAAGCACAGCGAAGAGGACGTGACTTGTTCGGTCTGTCATGGTGACAAACACACAGGGGCCAAGGATGCCAAGCTGGCTCAGATGCCTGATGAGCATGTCTGCGCTCAGTGCCATGAAGAGAGGTTCAATCAGTTCGCAAAGGGTAAGCACAACTTTGGCTGGACATCCCTGAACGCCATGCCGATTACCCATGTCGAGCCTGATGAGTTGATGGAAGGGGGCAGGGGTTGCGGTGGCTGCCACAACATGGGCATCAAGTCCGAGGCACAAAAAAAGGAACAACGCGAAAAATGCTATCGTTACCAGAATAACTCATGTGACGAATGCCATACCAGGCACAGCTTCTCCAAAAAGGAAGCCCTTGATCCAAGGGCCTGCCGGCAGTGCCATATGGGATACGATCATCCTCAGTGGGAGATGTGGAGCAGTGCAAAGCACGGCACCCGTTATTTTGTAAAGGAAAAGGGTGAACTTCCCGACAACGCCGGAGCCCCCACTTGTCAATTATGCCACATGCCTGAAGGAAACCATACCAACAAGACTGCCTGGGGCTTCCTTGGTGTAAGACTTCCCCTTCCTGAGGACAAGCAGTGGGCCTCTGACAGGGTGACTATCCTCAAGGCCCTTGGGGTTTTGAACCCTGAGACAGGGGAGCCGACCGCACGCCTGGATGCGGTAAAATCCGTGGACATGGTCCGTTTGACCGAGGAGGCATGGCTTACTGAACGTAAAAAAATGATCAAGACCTGCAGCAAATGCCACTCTGAGGAATACGCAAGAGAGCAACTGGCTTACGGTGATTCCATGCTGCAGAAAGCCGACCGTCTCATGGCAGAAGGTGTTGAGACAGTGGCTGCCTTATACAAGGACGGCATTATCAAGAAACCGGATCATTATGCCTTTGCATATCCGGACTTTCTGTATTTTATGAGGACCGGCGGTGGAAATATGGACCAGATGTCTCATATAGACCAAGTCCTTTTCCAGATGTACATGAAGCACAGGATGCGGACCTACCAGGGCAATTTCCATGTCAATCCGGATTATGCCTACTGGTACGGCTGGGCCATGATGACCCAGGATCTGGGTGAGATCAAGGAACTCGCCAAGACAATGAGGGCTATGGCCAAGACAGAGAAATAGGGCCTTTAGGCAAAGAAAAGGATTATCACGAAAGCACGAAATATTGAAAACACGAAAGGGAAGTCTCTGGATGGATCAATGAACTGCCAAAAGATGAACAAACAGAAATAGCCGTTGAATGTTCGCCATTGGATATTTGTTTGTTGGACGTTCCTCGTTTTTTTGTGTCTTATTTCGTGTTTTCGTGATTGATTTGGATAATTTCTTAACTGCATTTATACGTTTTGCAAAGGCTCTTTTGATTACTTCTTGAAAAAAGGAGGTGATTAAATGATAAAAAAGGAAGGGTCGCAGCGGTCCGGTAAGAAGCAGGCCTTGTTGATTGGGCTTTCCATGGGAGTGGTGTTGACCATTGTAACAGTACTGGCATCAGGTTTCATGGTTGAGACCACCAATACTGACACCTTCTGTATCACCTGTCACGCCATGGTACCTTTTCGGGCTTCCTGGCGGGAATCGGTCCATGGGGGCAAAAACCCCCAAGGCTTTGCAGCCCAGTGTGTGGATTGCCATTTGCCTCACGGTGATTTTGTCGAATATCTCACGACCAAGGCGATTACTGGCACAGGGGATGTGGTGCAGAACTTAACTTTTAAGCCGAAGGACTTTGATTGGGACGCAAATGCCGAAAATAACCGTTTGAAATTCACCTTTGATACTGCCTGTCGGCACTGCCATCACAATTTGACCCCGCCCGGCATGAAATCCGGAGGGTTTATTGCCCATCGGGCCTATCTGCGCGGAGAAACAAATAAGATGTGTGCTGAATGTCATCCCCACGTAGGGCACAAGGACATGATTGAAGTGGCAGATAAATTTTTCAGGCAAGATCTATAAGGTTTTCAGATATTTAATTTCACAAGGCCAGAGGGAGAAAGGCGTATTGTAATACTACGACGACCGATAACGCAGTGAAATTATTTCTATGGAAATCTACATAGCATATAAAGGAGACCTAAATGAGACATTATTTCAGCAGGATCAGCATAATATGCCTTGCCGTCCTGTTTGGTGGAGTGCTGGCAGGCACCTCTGCTGCAGTGACAAAAGACCCCAATATTGCCGATAAGAAGGAATTGGTAATAAAGCGAGGTTATTCAGAAGAGGCATCGAACTGTATCGAATGTCATGCAAAGGAGACCCCGGGCATCATTGAATCCTGGAAGCTGGGCAAGATGGGTCATGCCGGGGTGTCCTGTTATGACTGTCATGTGGTGGAGAAAAAATCGCCCATGGCCAGCCAGTGTAAAGGGATCAAAGGGACCAGGACCTTTATCTCTCCCATGGTTTCCTCAAAGACATGTTCCCGCTGTCATCCCATGGAAGTTGAGCAATTCCTCAAGAG
>JAYEMY010000218.1:0-2701 GCA_034718455.1 Thermodesulfobacteriota bacterium | reverse complement strand
TGTTTTATTATCAAAATTATAATCAACAACAACTATAAAGCCGTCTTTTTTTATAAGCCTATGCGCTTCATTTATAAAACTTTCTTGAGTACTTCTATCTTTTTCGTGTAACGCAAAACTGATAATTATAATGTCAAATGATTCATTTACAAAATTTGTTTTTGTTGCATCTTCATTATAAATCTTTATCCGGTAATTATTTTTTCTTGCTATCTCTAACATTGGGTTGGATATATCGAGACAATGAAGATCTTTAAATCCGTTTCTTGATAGTAACTTTAGCTGATTACCAGTGCCACAGCATAAGTCTAAAATTGATTTTTCTTTGTATTTCAAAAGCAATTTCATTACCGCAATTCTTATTGGCTTAAGAACCAAGTAAAGAGCAGGATCATATATCTTTGCTATGAAATCATACTCACTTTTCATTTTGTGTGAAATTCATTACCGGGTAGCCGGGGGCTGTTGCCAGCCCCAAGCCCCCTCAGAACCGTGCGTGACAGTTTCCCGTCACACGGCTCAAGCACCCACAAAGGTTCCACTTGTGGTGGTTCCCGCAAACTAACGTTTGCTTCACGATAATGACAGACTGTCAGTATAATCGAAACTGAAGGGCGCACTAAGACCGTCATTTGCTTTTCCTTCTTTCAACTGATTCACTCTATTCTCTCGTGAAGAGGCACCTGCCAGATATCAGCCTCCTCACGGAGCCGAGAATGTCGCACTCGGTATCCCTGCCATTACAGCAAGGCATTCGCTTTTTCCGACATCTCAAGAATAGCGAATAGGAATAGGGGACATCCTATGTTCCCCCTATCATGTCATTGTCCGTTTGTCCTTTTTCGTCTTTTTCCATCCTGCTGTTTTGCAGATTGACCATTGTAAAGGTATTGTCGGTCAATCCATCGGACTCTTTACTCCCAGTTTGTTCTTTCCGGCAACATGTGTATAGATCATCGTCGTCTGGACGTTTGCATGACCGAGAAGCTCTTGTATGGTTCTTATGTCGTATCCTTTTTCCAGAAGATGAGTCGCAAAGCTGTGTCGAAAGGTATGAACGGTCACTCTTTTGGTAAGCCCTGCAGCCAATGCTGCACGTTTGATTTGTTTTTGAAGATAAGTAGGATGGAGATGATGCCTTCGAATTTGTCTTGTCCTCGGGTCGATGGATAACGTCTTAGACGGAAACACCCATTGCCATACCCACTCCTTTCCAGCATTTGGATATTTTCGCTCCAAGGCCCCAGGCAATTGGACGCCTGCAACTTTATCCCCGCGGTCCTTTTCAAACAGATCTCCAACTTTATCCAGATGTTCCCGGAGATCATTCTTAAGGCTTTCAGGCAGGACGGTCTCCCGGTCTTTATCGCCCTTCCCGGATCTGATCGTAATGCAGGTCCTTTCAAAGTCAATGTCCTTGACTCTTAACCTGAGGCATTCCATAAGCCGAAGACCACAGCCGTATATCAATTGCGCTATCAGAAGCTTGGTCTCATTGAGATGGTCAAATATTCGAAAAATCTCTTGCTTCGTCAAAACGATAGGGAGCCTACGTTTCTTGGAGGCCCTGATCGCCCCCCTGATGTCATCAATATCCTTATCAAAAACATGACGGAATAGAAAAACGATCGCATTGAATGCCTGGTTCTGAGTGGAGGCTGATACATTTCGCTCAACTGCAAGATAGGACAAAAAATCCTTAACATGGGAACTATTAAGCTCATAAGGGGATTGGCCATTCAAAAACCTATAAAAGGATCGCAACCAGCCAATATAGCTCTTCTCAGTGCTCAAAGAACGGTGCCTTAAGCGGAGCATCCTGACCATCTCTTGCACCACACCCTTCCACTGAGTGTCGGAATCAATATCTGCGTCTGCTTTACTCTGGCACTTACGCCGGTTGTAATAGATGTAAAGCCGTATCGCTTCATTTGCCTGGCTGACCTGCCAATCCTCGCGACTCTTCATCAAGTGCCTAAGGAAGCTGTCGATTTCTTCATTTGACACGTCATCACACAGGCTTTTGTCACAAAAAGCATAAAACCGGGTAATCCATGAGAGATAATACCTCAGCCTCTTTTCAGGAACGATTCGTTTTGACAACAGATAGGAGCTGAAATGTTCCATTGTATCCCTCAAAATAACAAATCCTCATAATTATATAGACGCTGCATAATCCCTAAATAATCACGAAAAAGCAGACTTCTGGGCTTCATTTGAAAAAGTACGCCTTCAAGAAGTGCATGCCTTTTCTCAGCTTATCGGCCGTATCAGCCCAATATTTAATCAAAAAGACGATTTTCTTGATTTTATTCTTGAATTCATGTATGGATTTCTTGATTTGCAGTGTTTTTATAAAAGGCAGGGTCTGGTTAATATATAATGTTCGGCCATAATAGGAACTGTCTGAGGTAGGCGTAACAAAAATTACTAATTTTTGCTGAAATCAATGTTGACCTGAGCTATGAAATTCGACATAACGAGGAAAATTCCGCCTTTTGGCGAAGCTTATTATAAAGCAAGAAAACAGTATGTTTTGTTCTCAGGAATTTTACTATCCTGGAAATTATTAGGTTTTCAAATAGGCGAGTATCCATTACCAAATTATCAAATTTCAATAAAACACCCAAACGCAATCCAATTTATTTTTGTAATATTAGTATGTTACCTAGCATTTCGATATACGATTGAATGGCATCAA
>JAYEMY010000217.1:0-10872 GCA_034718455.1 Thermodesulfobacteriota bacterium | reverse complement strand
AATAAATAACTTGAACAAATTAATGTCTTTTTTGCCGTCTTCTTCGTTGCTCGTCGATCACATAACCCGTTATGCTCGCTCCTCGCGCCTTGAATACAACAAAAAATCCTATTAATTTTTGTTCAATTTATTTATCTCCCGTTCCTAACCTCTCGCCACCCCCGAGCATGAAAATTTGCCACTCGCCAGCAGCCACTTTTTGCCCGCCATGTCGGCGGGAAAATGTCTGTGTGCGTCTGTGTCTAATTCAAAAATATCTTTATATTAAGATAATCAATAAAGCAAATAGGAATTATCAATACGGAACAAAAGGGCTATCGGATCTGTCTATGAGTGGATCAGGAAGATTCGCGGAAGCGAACCTGGGAGACGTGTCGAAACGTTGCGATAACACCGATCCGGGTATCAATAGGGATGCAAGTCTTCCAGCCTCCCTATCTGTTCTATCCGTCCTTCAAGGATGATGGCCATTCTGTCGGCTACCTCCTTTGCCTCGGTGAGGTCATGGGTGACATATAGAGTGGTAATGCCCGTCATTCCTGCGAAAGCAGGAATCCAGACTATTTGTTCTCAAGATTGGCCCAATTAACCCCCCAGCCGACATCTACCTTCAGGGGCACGGCAAGATCCATTACATTTTCCATGGTTTCTTTCACCATGGCACTGGTTCAGTTTGATATAGAGCGTAACCTACTAATATTAATTGAGATTTATTAACAGTAGACAATATTGACATTATAGATTATATGTAATCTATCCTATTGCATCTATAATTTTGAGAGGTAGATTATATGAATATTTTTTCAAAAAAATGTCCAAATTGTACATCAAAAAAGTATAAAGTTAAATACCATTATACAACAAAAAATCATGGAACACGCGCTATTCTTACATGTCAAAATTGCAACCTGTGCGGTTAGCCGTTAGCTATTAAAGCGGGTCTGCAAGTGAGGTGGAGTATCAGCTACTTCTCGCTTGCGATCTCAATTATACACAGGATGAAACATATAGAGAACTTAATCAACAGGTCAATAAGGTAAAAAGGATGTTGAACAGTTTTATCCAAAAGCTAACCGCACAGGTTGAGTTATTTATTGTACGTTCCTTACCGGTTCTGTGGTACAACAACTGCTATGCGATTGACTATCCGCAGAATGGCTTCTTTCAGGAGAGCTGGTGGATCAACAAACTCTAAACCCAGTCCGGTATCCCCCTTTCCCCCTTGAAGGTTTACCCATGCAACCCTTGCAGTTACTACTACCTCGTGGAGGTCTTCAATAGAAAATACCAATTTAAGATGGGTCCCAACAGAAACAGGTTTATCCGTGCAGATAAACATCCCTTCGGCAGAGATGTTCTTGGTGTATGAAATGAGATAATTGCCTTCGTGGGAATAGTCTACTTTAAATCGGGCGGGGACCCGAATATTTGCTCTTCGTTCAGCTCCAGACACTCTCTTTCTCCTTTCTTCACCGCATGTCTTGCTGGTCATATGCAATTAATAATCTTGACGTATCATCGGTTCTAAAGTATGAATCGGAAGATTGCCGTATGAAATGAATACACATGGCAAGGACCATACACTGGGCATTTTCATGGTTTTTCCTCCTTTGTGCGCCAGGTCAGCCGGGCATCTCCAAAAAAAGACGTAATATTAAAAGTAAGAATATCATCCGTTCTTTTACCTTGCAAGTGCGTAAACGCTTTGATAATGGCGAGTGCATGGTCCAAGGGTCCTGTAGGGCATTGACTTGATTGGGGTACCCATCTCTCTCCTTTCCTGGTTAGCAAAATTTGAGGGGCGCATGGCACCTCATTGATCTCGATATCCTGAAGTACAGGGTACCTTGGGGGTGCCCACTCCACGGGATCCAGAACACATGCCGCTGCCTCTTCAACAGAGACGGAATCATCAGATGCCCCTAATCGCCTAAGGGCATCTTCCAAGACAGCGCTCTTTGCTTCGACCGCTGTTACCAGGGCGCGGCGGACTCTCTTTTGTGCCATAAATTGCCATGCCGTGTTAAGCGCAGACAAAAAAGGCCACGTAAAGGTAGTCATTGTCAGGGCAGGTCCCCGCAGATCCAGCAGCCGGGATATGTATCCGGCAGCCATATTGTGCACAGAATGGGAAAAAAGGGTAGGGGAAGCCTGGCCCTCTCCATCATCGAGCAATGTGTCAAGAAACCGGAAGTTGGTCTCCAGGGGGCCAAAGGCCGTGCCCACGAAAATTCCTACTTCAACCGGGGCAAGCTTTCTTGATGGAGCCTTGTCCATGGCCTTTGCAGCAGCGACCACGGCCTGGGTCGTTAATCCATCTGCCCGCCTCAAGGTCTTTTTGAGTGAGGCAGGAACAGACTCATTATCCTTATTGGTGGACACACTCATGGCCGTCACGGCAACTTCCTGCATCATGGCCTTGCCTCAATAACCAGCACTGCATTTCCTCCTCCGAATGCCAAGGACTGTGACATCCCGATACGCGTAGGAAGTGGGACGGAAATGCCCTGGGGGATAGGATTTACAGGTAACTGTGGATCTGATGACTGATAGCCGTGGGTCCCTGGAGTTACTCCTTGCCGCAGGGCCAAAAGTGTAAAAATTGCCTCCAGGCCGCCGGAAGCCCCTAAAGTATGGCCGGTCATTCCCTTGGTAGAGACAATAGCGACGTGACATGACTTTGGCAAAAGGTTCGACAACGCATTGGCCTCTGCAAAGTCGTTGGCCTTAGTACCGGTCCCATGGGCATTGATTATTGCGACATCCTGTATGCTGAGACCGGCATCTGCTAATGCCTGGCCAAAGGCACATTTAAGGCCACGCCCATCCGGATGAGGCGCCGTGGGATGCCAGGCATCTGAGGCCGATCCATATCCCCTTACCCATCCAAGGGGTGTTATTCCGCGCTCCAGCGCCAGGCTCTCCTCTTCGAGTACCAACAAACCGGCACCTTCCCCGAGGTTGAGACCTTTGCGATGCCTGTCAAAGGGCATGCATTGCTCTGTGTCACTGAGTTGGAGGCTGGCAAAGCCATTGTATGCTATCCTGGACAGCTCGTCAGCGCCCCCTGCGACAGCGAGATCACAGGCCCCGCTCGCAATCCACCCTTTGGCAAGCCCGATAGCATCCGTTCCGGATGCACACGCGTTTGTGACCACTGCCGATGGGCCCTGTGTGCCAAGAATCCCGTGGAGGGCCTGTGCTAAATTTCCAGACAGGTAATGGAAAATAGGCGCAAGGTCTGGTTTCAATCCCTTACGCCACTGCTCATAAAAATCTTCGTTGTTAAAAGCGCAGCCTACTGTTGTTCCCAGGGCAATGCCGACCTTTTTACCACGCAAATATTGCAGGCCGATCCCTGCCTGGTTAAGGGCCTCAGCCACTGCGCTAACGGCCAGATTGAGAGTACGGCTCAGGGTCGAAGACAACAGGGATGGGGATGCTGATTCAAAAAGATCGCGACCTGTTGGCGAAAGGGCCTCGGACGGCACGGCAAAGACCGGATAGCGGAGCTTGGTAGAAAAAAGCCAATCCGGCACTAGGCTGCAACGGGCCGTGCTCTTATTTATATTTATCCATAGACTCTTTGTATCAGTTCCTGCAGCCGAGATACATCCCATGCCGGTAATGGCCACGGATGACTTGGTATTTTGGTATGCTCGTTTTTTAGTGATTGAGTGATCTGGTGACTGGGCAGGTGGGGCCATACATGTTTACCGATTCATGTGTCGTGATGCCTCAGGTTGGAGAAACGGAAGTACCCGTACTCTCAGAGGTATTCCTTTGCTGTGCTTGAACAAAACGGGCAAGGGCCTCTATAGAGGCGAAGGCCTCTTTCCCCTCGTCCATATCCGCTATCTGTACTCCAAAGCGCTTTTGCAGCAGGACCACCAGCTCTACGGCGTCCAAGGAGTCCAGTCCAATGCCTTCCTCGAACAGTGGGGCCTTGTCGTCCATGTCTTCAGGTTTGACGTCCGGCAGATTGAGGTCTTGAACAATCATCTCTTTCAGTTGTTGCTTCAACTGGTCCATATATTTGCAGCTCCATTTTGGGGTAGGTGTCCTATATCACGATGAGATCAGGTCATCAAGGCCCGGCGGTCACATACCTACTGGTTCCAGAAATCATAAAAATTGTACCACTGGTACGGAAATTTGGTAACGTAGGCTTCAAGCGCCTTGCTGAAGCGGCCGGTCCAGGCCGTCAGGTCCTCCTCGCGGTGTTTTCGGTCACTGTATGACGGATGAAATACGTCCCATACTCGAAGATGATAGCTTTGCCTGCCGGTCTTGGCTGCAAAAAGAACTGCTATGGGGGCCCCTGTAGCGACCGCCAGCCTGTAAACACCTGCAGGAAACCGTACCTGAGAATCAAGGAACTTGACAGTAGCGCTGGGACCTCCTGCCAGACGATCTCCCATGATAGTCACGACTTCGCCTCTCTGTATGGCCGTAACGGCCTCAACCACACCCCCAAGAAAGCCATCGGTCTTGATGATTTGAAACGGACACGAATCGCCCCGCAGATCGAAATAGTGTTTTGCCACGATTTCTTCTTCATAATGCATCAAGGCATGTACCGGCACGGGCAGATCATTGAGGTGAGCCAGGGCAACCTGCCAATTCCCGACATGCGCGGTGAGAAGTACCAGGCCTTTACCCCGCTCTATGAGTCCTAAGATAGTGTCCCATCCATCGAGGCCGCCATATAGCCGGGCAGATCTATTAAGGCCCAGCCAGGCCCTGTCCACCAAAATCTGTCCAAAGGAATGGACTACTCTAAAGGTATCCCGCCGGCGTTCTATTAGGTTGTGTTTCGGGAAACGTCTCTGGAGATAGGGAGAAGTCAACTGGTGAATTCGACGGCCGACAATGACATAAATCAAAACCACAGGAATCAGTAAAGCATAAGCCCCCGGCTGACCGGCTATTCGAAGGATAAGGTAAAAAATGCCATGGCCAAGGGCCTCCAACCTTTTCAGGACAGCCTTTTGAAAACGAGGATCTACGTATCGCACTCTGTAGCCCACCTGGCCCGCAACCAGCGGACGACAAAGTAAGTAGCAAGGCCTCCTGCAAGGCCGAGCAACGGCCCAACAATAAGAGAGCCCAGGAGCCATTCCAGCAACCTTTGATGGAGCTGGCAGACAGTGGTATCCAATGACAGTTCCAGCAGAAAGTGGCCGTTCCGCATGATGTAGCCTGTCTCAATACATATTACCGGGACCACGGGCGGGCAGCATAACTGGCTGGCCGCAACAGCGGCAGGCTTGTTAAGATGTAATCTGTGTGTGACATAGATTATAACAATAGTATGGCAGGCGATGAGGGGAAGGGCCCCAAGAAACAGCCCCATCCATGCGGCGATTCCGAGCTGGGCTGGTGTACTGTGCTCTTGGCAGATCTGTTTGAACAGTCGAAACGGATGAAAAAAAGACATGTCCATAACTGACTGTGTGCCCCGGCCTGCAAGACGCCGGTGTGGCCGGGGATTCAGGGCCCTGAGAATCAGGCGCGTATGGAGTATGGTCAGGCGAAGATTATCTTTCCATTGGTGGAAATGAGATATACGTTTTCCTTCGCGGGGATAATGCACCCGGACAGGTGTGGAAAGGATAGGGATACCGGCCCATGCAGCCCGGACGAGGACTTCGACCTCGAAATCATAACGCCTGGTCCGGACTGGAAGATGGAGCAAAAATTCCACAGGATAAAGGCGCAAACCGCTTTGAGTGTCCGGCAGATCCAGACCGCACTCGAGTCTTACCCAGAAGTTTGAAAAAACGCGGCCAAAAAGGCTGACCCCGGGGGCTGTATCACGGGTCATCAATCTGGTCCCGACTACAATAACCGGCCGGTCCTGTGAGGTTGCAGTCTCCACCAATCGTGCAGCGTCCTCAGGGTCCAGTTGTCCATCCGCATCCACAGTAATAATGGTATCGTAGCCCCATTGTGCGGCGAGCCCGGCCCCTGTGAGTATGGCCGAGCCTTTGCCCTGATTGTGAAGAAGACGATGAAGCCTGCACGGGAGGTCTGTGATCCGGTCCGGTCCCCTGTCCGTGCTCCCGTCATCAACCACGAGCACCGGCCAGCCCGCATCCAAGGCCCTTTCCACCACGGAACGCAACGTTGGGCCGTGGTTATAAACAGGAATGACCAGAAGGGTGTGAAGAAGGCGATAGTTCATTTTGTACGGGGTCTGCGGATCAACATGTCCCACATAGGACCGACATGGCCCCGTTCATGCAGGTAACGGATTTTTTTGTCCATAATTGAACAGGGATAGACTCGATCGATACATCCGGCCCATGCGGTCTTGATTTGGTATTCCAATTCCTCACGTCGAATCTTGGGAGAAAAATAAAAAATCGGTTCCAGGAACGATTGGCTTGCGTCCAACATACCTTCCATCAGGACACGTTCGTAGATAGGGGTGCCGGGTAAAATGCGGATGCCTGTAAAGGCAAACACAACGGATTCCTTCAGTCTTTTCAGATTGGCCAAGCCCTCTTTGATTGTCGTATTATCTTCGTCAGGGCCTCCGAATATAATGAAGTGGGCACAGGAGATACCGAGTGAGGCAGCCAAGTCGTTGGTGGCAATGACGTCGTCAAAAACAAAACCCTTGTTGAGGGCGGTAAGGGTCTGGTCAGCAGCGGCATCAGTGCCCATCTCCATGGCAACGAGTCCTGCTTGCTTGAGAAGTTTGAGCTCATCTCTTGATACATTCTGAGGTCTGAAAAAGGCGCACCATGGTGTAGTGTTACCTGATCGGATCAATGCCTCCGCCACCTGAAGACAATGGTCCTGCCCGTCATTGAAGACCGCATCAGTAAAAAAGATATAACGGGCGCCCATATCTCTGGTAATGCGCATCACGTCATCAGCCACGGCCTCCGGATCTCGAAGCCGAAGACGATTTCCTTCAAGACCCGGATAGGAACAATAGGCACACCGGTGCGGACACCCTCGCTTGGTCTGCACATTGAGCATGCCCCCACAACCCAGGTAATAATCTGCAATTGAAGAATCATACTGTACAGGTTGCCACGGTGCATCGGCTGGTTTGGCCCTGAAGATGTGCTCATCTGGTGGAGCACCCCTTTCCAAACAATCCGCAAGCCATGGAAGTATTATCTCTCCCTCCCCTACCACGCCGTAGTCTGCCTGGAAAAGCTCTATAATGGCCTCCGGCATGATGGAAAAAGCCGGCCCGCCCACCACTATAGGGGCACGGCAAAGGCGGCGAATCAGGGCCATAGTCTCCTGGGCCTTGGGAATAAAATTGTCCGGTGCGGTGCTGTCAACTGTGTCGAGGTTGCGAATGGAGAGGCCAACCAGATCAGGCGGTGATGCCAAAAGCCGACGGGCCAGGGCCTTGAGACCCCCATGGGCCAGCAGATCAAATTGGTATGGCTGGTGGCCCGCGGCCTCTAAAGCCCCTGCAAGATGGGCAATGCCTAATGGATAGACCGGGTAGGGTGTGATCACCTGGTTGTCGGCAACTAAGAGACAATCAAGCCCCACGGACTTCACCTCTGGCACGGATACGTTTGCGGCGATCAGGGGAAAGGTTTAAGGATTCATAGGTGTTATCTGCCAGCTCTTTTCGGATTACCTGTTGGAACAGACGAGCCATACGCAGGGACTGCGACATATCCTGGAAGAATGCCTTCCATGCATAGTGATACATTTGCTGAAGCTTATCCGGGGTCATGTGCTTGGGCCGGAAGCAGACCTCGGCCGTGGTATAGCGCTTCCAGTCGCGGTGGAGGATTCGACTATCCCGCTCGAACAGTGCAGTGATCGGAGTATGGGGAAAGGGGGTCAGGATACTGAATTCCGCCATATCCACATTAATCTCCAGAAGAAAGTCCACCAGGCGTTTAATATAGTCTTCATCCTGGTTATCCGTACCGAGCAGGACTGCCGCCTCCACACCGATACCGTGATCCTGCAGCCGCCGGACACGGTTACGAATTACATCAGATGTATCAAAGACGGCCTGGTACACATACCAGCATCCCGCCTTTGCTGCTGCAGCGATTACGTCCTCCTCGTCCAGGATGGGATGGCTAATCCATTTTTTCTTTAAAGGCTTTAAGGCGGCAAAGAGATCCAGGACCCATTTCCTGTCCTGCGCCAGGGAATTGTCCACCAGGAACAATCGATTGTTGTCAATATTATCGATTTCTTTCACTACGTTATTAATGGGGCGAGGGCGGAATTGCCTGCCTCCGAGATATGCTGTGGAACATGGAAAACAGTTAAACCTGCATCCTCTGGATGCGTGGACCAAATCCACCATTCGTATACCCCGATACGCATAACGCTCCTCGTTGAGAATCTCCCGTCTGGCCGTACCTATGCTTTCAATCGGAGGATGGTCGAGGAAATAGTCATAGACCGGTTTCAGGCATCCTTTTTCCCAGTCGGCTAATACTTTGGCAAGACGTCCATCTTCAACCTCTCCCAAAAAAAGACTGTCAACATGTTCAGCAACCTCTTCAGCATGAAGCATGGCGCTGATACCGCCTGCAATAACCCTGACACCTCTCTCCTTGTAACCGGCAGCAATCTCAAATCCCCTGGGCAATTGACTGGTCAGCATCATGGACAAAAGCACCAGATCTGTCCCGGCCTCCAGGTCCAGAGTATCCACATTTTCATCTATAAAACATATATTATATTCTTTCGGTATGCTGGCAGCCAGGCATACCGGACCATGCGGGGGCAGATGAAACTCTGTCTGCTCCGGCAGCTTGGACCAATGTGGATAGATAAGAGTCAGATGCGGCATTTTCCGTTCACGGGTTCAGGGTTCAAAGGTTCAGGGTTCAGAGGTTGATGGTTGTTTTCTATTCTCATGCCTTCTCCACTCAGAACTCACGAATCAACGGTTCAACTATTTGACGATCTCTGTACTATAATATCCGTAATCACTAATCCAGTAATATTCGGCATCCTTCCCAAAAATCCGTTATAATCAAAAAAAATGGATGCCGCACAAATAAATATTAAAAAAAAGCAATCTATTACTGTTACTATTGATTCAGTGGCTTATGGCGGGAAAGGGATCGCCCGAGTTGATAATTTTGTAATTTTTGTCAGAAATGCGCTTCCCGGTCAGCATCTGAAAATAAAAATTATTAAAAAAAAGCCTTCATTTGCTGAAGCGATTATTGAAGAAATTATTACTCAAAGTCCGGATTATATAGATCCCAAATGTATATATTTTAATGATTGCGGTGGTTGTACTTTTCAAAATCTTCAATATTCAGCACAGTTAAAAATAAAAAAGCAGCAAATTGAAGATGTTTACACACATTTAACAAACTTGACACCCGTAAAAATTTTGGAACCTTTGGCGTCGCCCGAAATCTGGGGCTACAGGAATAAAATGGAATTTTCCGCCGGAGATAATCGATGGGTTATGAAAGAGAATGATCCTAAAACGCCAAAAGATTTTGCAATTGGTCTGCATGCTCCCAAGCGCTTTGATAAAATTTTAGATGTGAAAGAATGCTTTTTACAAAATGATACTCGAAATAAAATATTTGCGGATATCCGTAAATGGATGCGGGAAAATAAAATCACTTTGGATAATCCAAGACATCACACGGGATTTCTTCGCAACATTATGATCCGCAAAGGAGCTTATACCAATGAGATAATGATCAATTTTATTACTCGAGATAATGGGGGGGAAATATTAAAATCTTTGATTGATGATCTTACTGCACATTATCCGGAAATTACTTCCGTAGTAAATAATATTACAAAATCAAAGGGTCAAACTTCTCAGGGCGGCGAAGAAATTCTACTTTTCGGAAATTCTGTTATTCACGATACAATCGGCGGTATTCAGTATGAAATTTCTGCCAATGCATTTTTTCAGACAAATACAAAAGGTGCAGAACAATTGTATGGTGTTGTCAGAGATTTCGCCTTGGGAACGGATAAACCGGTTATTTGGGACTTTTATTCAGGGATAGGGTCAATTGCCTTGTTCCTGGCAGATGTTGCTAAAAAGGTCTATGGCTTTGAAGTTGTTTCTGCGGCAGTAAAAAACGCTAATGAAAATACACAAAAAAATAATATTAATAACTGCGAATTTTTTGAAGCAAATTTAGATAAATTTCTCAAAACGAATCAGGAATTGATTCAGTCCTTACTGCCTCCCGATATTGTTGTGATTGATCCGCCGAGAGCGGGAATCCATCCAAAATTTCTCAAACAGATGGTGAATTTGGATGCTCCAAAAATTATTTATGTTTCTTGCAATCCATCCACTCAAGCCCGGGATATTGAACAGCTTGTGGCACATGGTTACAAAATCGAAAAAATTCAGCCCGTGGATATGTTTCCCCACACCTGGCATATTGAGTCCGTGGCATTACTGACAAAATGAAAATTAATTCACAATATGAAAACCGTTCACGGGATTACAGCGCCCGTTTTACCGCAACCCACCGAACTGTAAGCGTTTACAGGGTACTGCAGATGCGAGGCGTACGGGTACGCAGACGTAATTCCTGTACTTCAAGTGCCCGACAACAAAGCAGATGCGGTGCCCTGTGAACGCTTACACAATATGAAACCTTGCCACAGCCCCTGTTCCCTCTTCAAAAGAAGGAGGTATGTCTAGTTGGCCTGCCACCATGGCAGAGATTCCTGGTTGGTTTGATAACCAGAGCATAGCTTCTTGTTTGACCTTTTCCATAAGATCATGCTCTGCAAAAATTGAGTAAACAGGACCTGTCAGTCCAAAATGGCCGGCGGCTTCGGCAAGCGCAATATTCGGCAGGGTGTAACTGAAAACGGTGGGGCTTGCCAGTTCCGTGCCCTGGCCCATTGTTTCGCAGAAGGCAA
>JAYEMY010000216.1:0-2725 GCA_034718455.1 Thermodesulfobacteriota bacterium | reverse complement strand
AGATAGACCTCGGGACTATAGCCCGGACTATCTGTCATCCCATGGCAAGGCCGCTTTTCTGGACAGGTACAGGGGATCAGATCTGGGTGGAAAAAGAAGTGGCTGACAAAACGGGGGAAATCCTCAGGCCGGACAGGCTGGTTAAGGGCCAAAACATACTATGGGTCGGCGAGTACAAGACAGGCAGCAGGGCAAGGGCAGAGGACAGAAGACAGCTATCTCAATATTTGGATTTACTGTCTCAACTTTACCCAAATCACGAAACCAGAGGTGTGATTCTCTATCTTGACCGGGAAGTGATTGAGAACATTTAGTGATTTGGTGATTTGGTGATTGATCTGTGGTAGCCGTTTACGGTTTGAAACTTGAAATTGGAAATTAGAAATTAGGAAGGGGTTCAGAACACCGTGGGTTATAAGATAATACGATCATCTGGAACAGTACAAAAGCATGAAAGCCAAATTTCCAATTTCTAATTTCCAATTTCCACAGTCACATGTGTCCCTGCCACTTGATTCTTCTCTGATCGGCTGGCTGGCTGAGGATATACTGGCCAGGGATTCGGAAGACCGGGATCTGTCCCGAACCGCAGTTGTCTTTCCAGGCAGGCGTCCGGCCCTTTATCTGCGAAGAGAGCTTGGAAGGCTCATTGGCGCTCCTTTCCATCCCCCCCAGGTTTTCGACATAGATAGCTTCATGGCCTATATAGCGGGCAAATCACCTGGTGAATCTGACAGGAGAGAGGCCGGCCAGGTGGAATTACTGCACCTGGTCTACACCACTGCAAGGGGCCTTGGAGCAGATGGCGAACATCTGTCACTACCTGCCATGACATCCGGTTTTGAGGGCTTTTTTTTCTGGGGTCTGAAATTCCTTGATCTCTTTGATGAATTCGGGACAGAACTGGTCCCCCCTGCCCTGATTAAACAGGCCGTGCCGGCAGCACTGGCTGATGCGGGCATTACTGAGGAGGCAAGAGGGCTCTGGCCCATTTTGCCCGGACTTTACAGCAAATGGCTGGACACATTGGCCGGAAATTCTCTCTGGTCCAGGGGCGAAAAGTATCGTATTGCAGCAGAGCACATAGATGGGCTGGAATGGCCCTTTTTACAAATATATCTTGCAGGTTTTGCAGCACTCAACCAGGCAGAGGAAAAGGTCTTTTCAGTCCTGACCAGGCTTGGCATTGCCCGTGTAGTAGTCCAGGACGGCCCATCCCCTTGGCGGACAAATACCAAGTGGAAGCACCTTGAGCGCCTGCGCTCTGTATGTCATGGCACATGGGATATTGAAATCACCAAATCTTTGGCCACAAATCAATCACCAAATCACCAAATCACCAAATCACCAAATTCTTTCTTCCATCAAGGCTTTGACCTCCATTCCCAGATACAGATGGCTGAAGATGTATTTGCCCGTGAGCTGGAAAGCCGGGGAAAGCTTGCACCGGATCAGGAGGCCGTAGTCCTTCCAAGGCCTGAACCCCTTATCCCTGTGCTGAGCCGGCTGTTTGAGGATACGTCTGTTCCGTATAACATATCCATGGGCTATCCACTTGAACGGACAGCACTTGCCCAACTTCTTGACTCCATATTTGAGGCCCAGGAGGGAAGGGTAGATGGTAAGTACTACGCTCCTCATTACCTGGCTGTGCTCAGGCACCCATACATAAAAAATATTCAATTACACAGACCCACGCAGACAGATCAATCACCAAATCACCAAATCACCAAATCACCAAATTCCCTCAATCACCAAATCACCAAATCACCAAATCACCAAATTATCGAAGCTTGGCTGGTCAGGGAAAAGAGAAGCTTTGTAAGACTTGAAGAGCTTGAAAAGGCAATCACTCACATGGATGAGGAGGATTTTCCCGCTTCTCATTCGTTGTCCCTTGTTCATCAGATGTGTTTCAGGGCTTTTGAGGGGCTGAAGAAAGTTGGTGAACTCGCCATGGTCCTCAAGAGACTGCTTGAGTGGACAGTGGAGTATGGAACAGTTGCCGGTTATCCACTCACAGGTGAATTTATGACGGCCATGGTAGGGCTTCTGGAAGAACTTGAAGCCGGCCCTGTCGCCAAGGAGACAGCTTCAGTCCCTGGTCTTCACTCGCTATTTGGCCACTTGGTGCGGCAGACCAGGATTCCATTCCAGGGTATCCCTTTAGAGGGTTTTCAGATACTGGGTTTTTTGGAGACTAGGTGCCTGAAGTTTCAGCGCGTCATGATTTTTGATGTTAACGAGGGTGTGCTTCCCCCTGAAACCAGGCCGGACCCTATCCTGCCTCCGGATCTGCGGAAGCATCTTGGCCTTTCTGATAAGAAACAGGCAGTTGAGATCAGCCGGTACCATTTTCAAAGGCTGCTGGCAGGGGCCGAAGAGGTCCACTTATTCTTTTCTGAAGACAAGGGTCAGGTAAAGAGCCGGTTTATTGAGGAGCTTATATGGGAAGCTGAGAAGCAGGCAGGCCGTCGGGGTGTGATTCCCATTCACAGCCCGGTTATGGTCCCAAAACCCAGGATTCCCTCTGCTCTCCCTGTGAAGAAGACTCCTCAAATCATTGATTTTCTCTCGTCATTCACCTTTTCGGCAACCGCCCTTGATACCTATCTCTCGTGCCCTTTCAGATTTTACGCAAAGTATATCCTGGGATTGGATGTCCCGGATACCATAGATAGAGATGAGATCGACCCCCTTTTGGTGGGTAACCTGGCGCATAATA
>JAYEMY010000215.1:0-2726 GCA_034718455.1 Thermodesulfobacteriota bacterium | reverse complement strand
AGATGAGGAGAGAATTTTTCTCGTCAACTGCAATCAACAGGGCCTCAAGCCGCCTTAAAATTTTGTCTGTGCGCCAATCCTTGGCAAGCTCAACTGCTGCACGCACCAAATTACCCTTGTATTGCTCCAGCTTCTGCTCCAGTTTTTCAAACAGGGTAAAGGCATCGGCAGTTGCGCCTGAAAAACCGGTAAGGACCTTTCCGTTATAAAGTGTCCTTATCTTTCGTGCATTATGCTTGATAACCGTGTTTCCCAGTGTTACCTGCCCGTCGCCTGCAAGCACAGCTTCGCCATTATAACGAATAGCCAGTACAGTAGTACTACGAATATTGTCCTTTGTTCGGTTCTTCAAATGATTATTATACACGTTTCACTCCATATCCTTAATTCCGCTGAAAAATCTAATCTGCGGCGTACAACAAATGTTGAATGTTGAATGCTAAATTATGGAAGAAGATTTAAAAAACATATATCTTAATTCAACATTCAACATTATCCTTTTTTTATTTTCCCCTTTCCTTTTTTTGCCCTGGGGTGGGCGTTGTCATATACCTTGGCCAAATGACTCAGATCCAGGTGCGTATAAAGCTGCGTAGTCGCGAGACTTACATGACCCAGCATTTCCTGGATCGGCCTGAGGCCTGCGCCTGATTCAAGCAAATGTGTCGCCATAGAGTGACGGAAAGTATGAGGAGTAACAGGCGAGTTCAGCCCGACCTCTAACCTTCTCTTAGCAACCAATCGCTCTACACTGCGAGGGCTTAACCTGGTACCCATTCGATTAACGAAAAACGCCTTTTCGTCTTTGCAATGCAACCTTTCCAGCAATGCAGCCCTGAAAGGCAAATAGGCATTCAATGCCTTGCCTGCCTTGCTGCCAAAAGGAATTACCCGCTCTTTATTGCCCTTGCCCTTTACACGCACCATCTCAGGTGAGAGAGAAACACTTGAAACATCCAGACCTGAAAGCTCGCCAACCCTTATTCCTGAGCTGTACAGCAGCTCAAGGATGGCCCGGTTCCTTAGATCCTGGAATCCCTTATCATCACCGGTTTCTACCATGGAAAAGGCCTCATCCACAGAGAGAAAAGCCGGGAGGGATTTTTTTGTTTGAGGCGCCCTTATGCCATCAGCAGGACTCTTTTCAACTATTCCTTGCCTTAGCAGGAACCGGAAAAAGCTTCTAATGGAAGCAAGCTTACGGGCTACTGTGCTCCTGCTTGCTCCCCTTTTTAGCATTGAAGCAAGCCATGTCCTTATTTCTTTTGCAGTGATAGAGACTGGATTTTTCCCAGAGCCTATAAATCTACTAAGTTCCTCAAGGTCTCTTCGATAGGCTGCTATCGTGTTCAGAGAAGCATTTCTCTCAACCTTGAGAAAATCCATAAATGTCTTAATTTTATTAACCATAACCACGCTCTGCCCGAGGGCAAAAAATACAGTAAGGTTTTTTTCTATACCACACATCCCTTATAATTCAATAATGATCTCATGGTCATGGATGTTCGATAGAGATTTATTCATGATTAATAAGAAAAAGAACGAAGTGTTTATATGGAATCTTGAGATAAAACTTGTTTGGTATATGGAAGGTGAGGATCCCCATGGACCTTGAGGAGCTTAAAGCATGGATCGGGCTACAGTTGGTGCCCGGCGTCGGGAACATAACTCTGAGACGGCTTGTAGGACACTTTGGCTCAGCTAAAGCAGTATGGAAGGCCGGGCCTACTGATTTTTCAGAGGTAGTGCGATTGTCCACCCAGGTTCGAGACGCCCTGGCAAAAGGTCCTGATGAAAAAGCTCTTGAGCATAGCATAGATATCCTTGACAGGGTCGGCGCATGGACCATTACTTTTTTGAGCAAGGACTATCCATCGCTTTTGAATGAGATACAAAATCCGCCGGCACTACTTCATGGTATCGGTAATCCCTCTTCTCTAAAAAAGAGAGCGGTGGCGGTTGTCGGCTCAAGATATCCCAGTTCCTATGGGCTGGATGTAGCCAGGATGCTTTCATCTGAACTTGTGCAACATGGCTATACAGTAGTCTCCGGACTGGCTCTTGGAATAGATACTGCTTCTCACGAAGCGGCCGTCAGGTCGGGTGGCAGTACAATAGCTGTAAAGGGGTGCGGTATAGACGTAGCTTACCCCAGGCAAAATACAGGTCTTGTCTGTCGCATAGCGGATCATGGGGCAGTGATCACTGAATTACTTCCCGGCTCATCTCCGGAGGCAAGAAATTTTCCAATCCGTAACAGGATCATCAGCGGTCTCTCCTATGGAGTCGTAATAGTTGAGGCAAATATGAAAAGTGGTTCTCTGATTACTGCTTCCTGCGCCTTGGACCAGGGTAGGGAGGTAATGGCGGTTCCAGGGAGTATTTATTCTTACAGGAGCAGGGGTACACATTGGCTTATAAAGCAGGGAGCGCGGTTGGTAGAAAATTTTACAGACATAATGGAGGAGCTTGGCACAGAAAAACAAGGGCCCAATACAGACCTCGTGCCAGGCGTTTCCAAAGAGCGCCCCGAGCTTTCTCCTGATGAACAAAATGTCTTTGACAAACTTGAGCCCTATCCACAACATATAGACAATATCGCTAATCTATGCGGGCGGTCTGTGGGCCAGGTCAGTGGACTTTTACTACAAATGGAGCTAAAAGACCTGATTCAGGCTTTTCCGGGCCAAATATATCAACTTAAGTGAGAGTGATTTTATGAAAAA
>JAYEMY010000214.1:0-2733 GCA_034718455.1 Thermodesulfobacteriota bacterium | reverse complement strand
CAAAGGATATCCCCCAATCAGTCATGGAGGCATCGGCTGCATCTTCCGCCTGTGCTGTGCTGCTTGCCGATTCGCGAAATACACTTACACAGAAAAAAACCTATCCGCCTGAAGACCCGATTATTTACGAAGAACCCAGGATCGGTGTGTTTGTATGCCGCTGCGGCATCAATATCGCAGGAGTTGTGGATGTGCCGGCGGTCCGTGACTATGCCGAGACCCTGCCCAACGTGGTCTATGTAGCTGACAACATGTTTACATGCAGCCAGGATACTCAGGGGCTCATACGGGATGCCGTGAAGGAAAATCGCCTGAATCGTGTAGTTGTGGCTGCATGTACTCCACGTACCCATGAACCCCTTTTCCAGGAAACGATTCGGGATGGGGGTCTGAATCCATATCTTTTTGAATTTGCCAATATCCGGGACCAGGATGCATGGGTGCATCAAAAGGAGCCTGAAAAGGCCACTGAGAAGGCCAAAGACCTTGTGAGGATGTCTGTGGCCAAGGCGGCATTGCTGGAACCTATCGAACCTCTGCTTTTAGGGAACAGACATGAAGCGTTGGTTATCGGCGGGGGCGCAGCTGGCATGATCGCTGCGCTGGACCTGGCTGACCAGGGGTTTAAGACCTTTATTGTGGAACAAAAAGAAAAACTTGGGGGACATGCAAAATATGTCAAAAAGACATGGAAAGGTGAGGATGGAAGGGTCTTTCTTGCAGATCTCAAAGAACGCGTCCAGGGTCATGAGCGAATCGAGGTATTGCTGGATACAAAGGTCAGCCAAGTATCGGGTTTTGTAGGTAATTTTACAACTACTTTAACAACAGGATCTGCTGAACAAAAACTGGGGCATGGTGTTATTATCCTGGCCGTTGGCGCGAAATCCCTTAAGCCGGACGAGTACCTTTACGGACAGAGCGATCTGGTAATGCGATGGCATGAGCTTGAACAACTTTTTGAAAAAGAGCCTGAAAGGCTTGAGCAGGCCGAGGCAGTCGCCTTTATACAGTGTGTGGGGTCCCGCGAACCCAAACGTCCCTATTGCTCAAAGTTTTGCTGCACATCATCCTTGCAGCAGGCCATTGATTTCAAGACACGGAAACCCGACCTTAACGTCTATATACTCTATCGCGACATCCGCACTTATGGCCAGAGGGAAGAACTGTACAGAAAGGCCAGGGAACTGGGTGTAATATTCATCCGCTATTCGCTTAATGAAAAGCCTGTGGTGGAAGAAACCAGGATTAATGGCAAAGATAAACTGAAGATTACGGTCAAAGACCATATACTCGGCATCCCCCTGGAACTCCAGGTGGATTATCTGGACCTGGCCACGGCCATTATCGCAAGGGGCGAGGAGGAACTCGCCAAGATGTTGAAAGTGCCGCTTAACGAGGATGGCTTCTTCCTCGAGGCGCACATGAAATTAAGGCCTGTGGATTTTGCCACTGACGGGATATTTGTATGCGGTATGGCCCACTATCCCAAGCCCCTTGAGGAATCCATAGTCCAGGCAAAGGCAGCCGCCGCCAGGGCCGCATCAGTGTTGATCAAGGAATCAGTGGAAGTTGAGCCCACTGTTTCAGTGGTCGATCAGGAAAAGTGCATTGGCTGCGGCCTGTGCGAGGTCTCCTGTCCCTTTGGGGCCATACACCTTATCAAAGTCCCAGGGCAGGGATACAAGGCTGAGAACATTTCGGCCCTCTGTAAGGGCTGCGGGATCTGTGCCGCGGCATGTCCTCAGAAGGCTATTGATATGAAACACTTCCGCGATCGCCAGATCCTTGCAATGATTGAGGCAGGAAGTGAGTTGCGGGTTGTGAGTTGTAAGTGAAGGAAGGCAGGTAATATTGAAATGAACAAATCATTTGAACCGAAAATCCTGGCATTTCTGTGTAATTGGTGTGCCTATGCAGGTGCGGATCTGGCAGGGGTTTCCCGGCTCCAATATCCTCCGAACATCCGTTCTATTCGGGTGATGTGTTCAGGCCGGGTTGATCCTGTTTATATTATAGATGGCCTGAAAAGCGGGTTTGACAGCGTCTTTGTCTCCGGGTGACACCTTGGAGAATGCCATTACCAGGATGGTAATGAATATGCGGCCAATAGGGTGGAACTGGTTCAATATTTACTGGGTCTTTCAGGCATCGGGCGGGATCGCGTGCAATTGCGCTGGGTCAGTGCGGCTGAAGGGCAGCTTTTTGCCAAATATGTAACTGAGGTGAGCAATATTACACAAGAGCTGGGTCCTTTTGAACCAGAGAAATTCAGGCTTCCCCTGGCTGCTGTTGAACAGACGCTTAATTCTTCTCGGATCAGATGGCTTCTGGGGCTGACAAAGAAAATCACCGAGCAGGGTAATGTTTACAA
Source organism: Thermodesulfobacteriota bacterium (assembly GCA_034718455.1). Lineage (GTDB taxonomy): Bacteria > Desulfobacterota > Dissulfuribacteria > Dissulfuribacterales > UBA3076 > UBA3076. The sequence goes on along the minus strand of JAYEMY010000214.1, from coordinate 359 downwards.
TGAAAAGATAGAGAATGATGATTTCAAAAGATTGCTCCAACAGGCCACTGAAGAGGAATATCACAAGGCCCTGATCATGGCGGCCCTTGAAGAAGGCCCCCGGTCTGTAAGGCAGATGGCAGAAAAGACCGGCTTACCCGTATATACGGTCTCCCTGCGCCTGAATGAACTGGAGAGATGCAATCAGGCAGGTCTGAAGGAGTATAGTGGCAGCACCCCGATATTCATGGGTATGTAATTCCTTTAGCTATTAGCCTTTAGCTGTTAGCTATTAGCTTAATGATTACAGGCTGTTTTGCTATTACAGAATTAGGTATTTTCCAAAGCTAAACCCTAATGGCTAACAGCTTAACTTGGGT
>JAYEMY010000213.1:0-2738 GCA_034718455.1 Thermodesulfobacteriota bacterium | reverse complement strand
GAGGAACTGCTGGATGGAGAGTCGGAAGAAGAATCAGTATCCTTTTTGCTTTTTTTATCAGGGCTTGACTCGGACTTTTCTGAATCCGCAATTCCGGTCTTTTTCCCAGCATAATCGGTTACATACCAGCCACTTCCCTTCAGATGAAAGGAGGAATGGGAAATAAGCTTGTGCAGATTGCCGCCACAGGATTTGCATGTACTAAGTGGTGCATCAGAAAACTTCTGCCAGTTCTCTATAATTTCTCCACAAGATTCACACTCGTATTCATAAATAGGCATAAACTAACCTCCAATAATTCTACTTAGATATCCTGCTTAGGAACGGGAGATAAATAAGTTGAACAAAAATTAATAGGGTTTTTTGTTGTATTCAAGGCGCGAGGAGCGAGCATAACGGGTTATGTGATCGACGAGCAACGAAGAAGACGGCAAAAAAAACATTAATTTGTTCAAGTTATTTATTGTACGTTCCTTACTCAACATTATTTCCAGATAGACTTGAGCCAAAGCATAAGATTGGACATATAATCCATATTCAGTTTTTATTCAACTGTGAATGTGGAAGAAATCGATCAAGGACTGCGTCCAGGCCTCTGACTTTTACAGGTGTCAATATGTCCTGGGTCGCCAGATGGACCTTCTGTTCTTCCTCATTACGGTCATTAAGTTCAGGGTGACAAAAATAACGGCTGAATCTCATTATGTGAACAAATTCATGGGTAATCACATATATTAGAAAAGGAAACAGCCTCTCACTTTTTCCACCGGATGTCTGATGCAGGATATTGTGATCATGAAGGCAAATCCTGTAAAATTTCCGGCTGTCCCTGCCGCTTTGTTTCTGCGTTATACTTTTTCCATAACGGACAAGATGTGCAAATGCCTCGCCTGGGTATTCCCATGGCCTGACATCCCTGAGGGTCCTGACCTCATAGGGATTCCTGATCCAGTGGCCGCTGGAAATGGAAAAGTAATCGCTTATCACATCCTCTGAGATAGATATCGCTTCGTCCAGGACCTTGACATGGTCAGGATGGAAATATCTTGTCTGCATAATCTCTCAGACCTATTTAAAAAAATAATACGTCAATATGAGACTCTTATAATTTTCATAAAAATAGTGTCATAACCATAGCATGTCAAGGACCATGCTTCACACAAACAATGGCACAAATGCGAATTTATTCACATCCACCAGACCAAGGGATGATTCCTTCAGCCACGGCTACGTCGGCCTGTAGTATTTCGCCGGTGAAAACATTGACCACCTTGCCGTTCTTAAGCAACAGGTCTGCTGCTTCCTCGCCTCGTCCAAAACGGATAATTTTATCTAAAGTCGGATTCATAGTCATTGCTGAGCTATCCTATACGACGCCCTATTCATACCCCGATCCTTATAATTCCGGCACACGGGAATTCGCCAGAAGCAAATTCAGGACGTGTGGTTCTTTACCGATAGTAATGGCCAAGCGGAGCTGTTGCGCAGATGAAGCCTCTTTGCGTCCTGGGAAGAAAAGAAAGCCATGGGCCAGTTGTCCGGGTTCGACAGGCCGGTTACGTAATGTCCTCTGTGCCAGGTCGGTCCTGATTTTTTCCGAGGCAGTAGCATAAGCCGTTGTCCCACCTGCCAGCGCTCCGGCTGTACCTCCAAGGACAGCACCTTTACCCACGCATTCACCGATATCCTGTCCTGAAATGATACCTATGGCAAAACCTGCCAGGGCACCTGCAGCCCCGAGTAAAACAGCGGGTTTTACAGTGCCTTTTGCTGTTTCGCCCATTTCTACATGGCCCTTCACCCGTTGATAGGCTTCCTCTGCAGAAAGAAGAGGCCAGGCCTGCCCGCTTTGATCAATAAGGAATGTCTGCCCGGAATTTATACTCACCTTCTGTGTACCTTGATTATCAATAACTAATTGGACCGGCAAAAGTCCTGATCCGCGCACGTCAAAACCAAACCGGTCCTCTGCGGCCTTTGCATTCGGGAACGCCACGGCCAGCATTTCGACCCCATTCACCGTCACATGTTCAGGTTGAGCGCCAGGCAGGGGGACAGGGGAAACACGATGTCCGTATCGTGCACAACCAGCAAAGACAAACAGGCTGAGTAAAAGTACGATAGTTGCGTAACACACGTTTCGAGATCGGAGGAATTCTCTCTCCAAGGGGGAATTCCGGCACGAAGCATGTGTTGTGTTCTGCAAAAAAAGGTTTCGCATTTTGTGTTCTCCGAATTTTCGTAAGCGTTCACAGGTTCAGGGTTCAGGATTAGAAAATGGGCTATCCTCTTCGCTGCCCTAAACAACAAATTGTAGGTTGGGTTAAGCGGTTATAGTCATCACTGCCAAAATACAAGATCAACAAAGTATAAGCTACTTTTGACTTGTCGTGAAGGATGCCTAATTCTATTTGAAAAATTATAAAAATTGACCACACTCATTCCGGTTAAGCCACGTCCCCCATTCTTCATTCCGTCTATATTTGCAATCACTCGTTTATCATGGATCCATAGCACAACCTCCTGTAATAACATCAATTTTCACAATTAACTCGTCCATCTTTGCAACCCCGCTCAGGTCAATAGGAACGAGGTTGTAATGACCGGATAGACAATTATTTCGCATAGTTAACTCGTCAATTCTCATGAGCAGATGCGGGTCAATTCCTGTGAGCGGTGAAGGTAAAGGGCAGGGTTTGCCACGGGGTAGTTCATTTTTTTCGAGGTTTCAAATTTCA
>JAYEMY010000212.1:0-2742 GCA_034718455.1 Thermodesulfobacteriota bacterium | reverse complement strand
ACAAAATAGATTTCCCAATTTTCAACATCGTCGAAGACTATCTCAACGCCGGCGGCCAGATCAGGAAAAGTCACGGCCGATTGGTTCTTGTTGACAAGGACGGCGAGTATCTGGCAGGGGGGGATAACCTGAAAGAGCTCTTCCTCAACTGCATCTGGACATTTTCCTAAAAAAACTTGACCTTGGGGATCTGGCCAGGCGCAGAGTTTTCCATTTTACCCGCCTAACTTCACTCAGGTTGAACGCAAAGGGATAAAAAGGTAGTCAGGCATGCCTTGGGGCTGAAAGTGTCTTAGAGGCGAAACGGAGCGTAAATAAAGAATGTTTCTGGTTAGAACGATTGGCTATGATCAACACGAAATGATTGGGGATATTATAAGCCTGCATTGCCCAGGGGGTATTGAGGCTGATATCACTTATAGCAAAGGAAATTTTTACAAAAAAGGAATCTGGCCGCCGAAATACAAAATGGACATACAACCACAAATTCCCGGGGTGATAAGTGCTGATTCTCGGAATATACCTTTGTTGAGCAATAGCATAAATACACTGATGTACGATCCTCCCTTTGTTGGTGGATCACGGAAAAAGGGTAAGCCGGGGATCATAAAAACAAGGTTTGGATACTTCAAAAGTATACCAGAACTGTGGGCGTATTACAAAGAAACACTTGTTGAATGTTATCGAGTACTCAGGAAAGGGGGGACGCTTATTTTTAAGTGTCAGGATACTGTGGAAAGCGGTAAACAGTACTTTACTCATAATCAAATAATGAATGACGCTGTAAAAATAGGTTTTTACCCAAAAGATCTCTTTATCTTATTGGCAAAGAGTAGATTGATAAGCAATAACATGAGAAATCAGCAACATGCTCGGAAATATCACTGCTATTTTTGGGTATTCAAAAAGGAAAAGTGTAGGTAAAAATGCCTAAAAAAAGAGTCACAAAAAAAGAGGTTCCCAAGAAGCTGACAGCCGATCAGATGAGCAGGGTCCTCGCAGACACAGGGGTCTTTTCCAAGGACCTGGCATGTTTTTTTGCCGACATCGAATCAACAAAAAAAACCTGTGTCCAGTGCGCAACATTTATCCAGATCATTGATCGGCTAATCCGCAAAAGCAAACAAAGGTCTGTCCAGATTACAGTCCCGGGGCTGCAAAAAAACCATTGTCCCTACTGGACAGTCAGTACAACTAAGCGCGTGCTGCAAAGGCTCAGGCGTCTGAAAATTATCCGTACAAAAGTTGAGCATGGCACAAGTTTTAACGATAAAGCCTGTACCAGGATTTGGATTAATGACTACAAAATTATCGCACTTGCTAAACAGATGATCGAAGACCAGGAATTGCATGCGCTAGCCGTGAAATATGCGCCGGAGAAAATTAATGCTTGACACCTTAGTTGTCTTGATATATATTATCGACAAGTGAAACAAAAAGCATAAGCTTGAGGACCAGCAAAAGTGACAGAGAAAGAAAAGAAGGTTGCTATGACTATCCGCAACGTTCCAGAATCCGTTCGTCGCACGCTTAAATCCAGGGCTGCTCTTAAGGGAAAGTCCTTGCAAGGGTTGATCCTGGAATTGATCATGCAATATGTAGCCTACGAAGAGTAAAAAGGGAGGAAAACTATGGCATCGCAGTTACATGAATTGTTAGCAGTTGAAGGTGACCTGAAGGGAGAGAAAAACAAGGTCAAAGAAGAATCTGTTGTTGTCTTTTCCAAGAAACCTAATCTATTTCTTGGGGCTATCCGATTACTGGAAATGTTTGATGAATCCAGAAAAGAAGAGGAGGCGGCTGGTACCGAAAGGCAAGAAATAACTACTACGGTTCCCGCCAAGCTTAGATATCTCTCCAGTGCGTTTGTGCGTTTCTGGGACGCCAAGCTGCAAAAGGAGGCAGCCAACCAGGAAGCCAGTGCCGATATTATGATTGACGGCGTTACATTTGCCAAAGACGTTCCCGTAACTTTTTTGTTGGGTATGGAAGACGAGCTAAAGCAATTACGCACGGTCTATGATGGCATCCCGACCCTACAGCCGGGCATAGAGTGGATCAAAGATCCTCAAAAAGGACCCGGATATTGGAAGGCGCTACATCCCCTGTCTAAGCACAAAACAGAAAAAACAGTCCAGTCCAAGATTATCGTTCCGGCCACAAAGGAACACCCGGCGCAGATCAGGGAGTGGACTGAGGATGTGCCGGTTGGACGTTACACGACCGAGAACTGGTCAGGGATGATCTCGCCGGCGGAAAAGTCCAGCATTCTAAGCAAACTTGATGCAATATTGAGGGCCTGCAAGAAAGCCCGGCAAAGGGCAAACAACCAGGAGGTAAAAAAGATAGCAATAGGTAAACAGATTTTCGATTTTATACATACTGATTTGGCTCAAACTTAAACTTATCTTGATTCTGGCAATTCCGAATAAAGACCAGAAAAAACTTAACCTTATCGTATTGAAGCCACAAACTTATAAAAGTGATGAAATCAAGTAGTTGGCCTTTAATCCAAACAATTCCTGGTTGCGGGTTCAATTCCCGCTCCGGCCTCCACGAGTACTTAGAAAATTCTTGTGAGTCCTTGATGTGGCCGGGTGGCGCAATGGTAGCGCAAGGATCTTTTATTTTGAGATTGGATGCTCAACGAAAAAATAAGTCACTCCATAATCGCCGGGGCGGGACAGGGTAGTTTCGCTCCGGCATCTTTACAGGTTTTCCAAAATAAAAAAGGCCCCCCGC
>JAYEMY010000211.1:0-2746 GCA_034718455.1 Thermodesulfobacteriota bacterium | reverse complement strand
ACCCCGGTTAAATAAAGAAAAACAGATTTAACAGGGCAGGCGGCACAGGATCATTTTTTGTCCCCTTATTATCCAAAGGTGAACCCGCTTTTTCCTTTTTGGCAATTGCCATCAGGTCAATACTGTCACCATCAATCTCATATTTTAGAAAACTATCCAAAGGGATTTTCCTGGAGGCATCGATCAGCTCAATTCCTACAATCGTTCCATCGGAGGAAACATCAATGTTCATCCCTTCTTCAATCTCAACAACGGCTTCGGGAGCTTGATTTGAAAGTTCAATATAAAGTGCGTCCACTTCCTTATCGTAGCTTATTTTCATTTTTTTGGCTTCTTTTGAGGGGATAAGCACTTATGATAACGAGGGTTTCCCCATTGTACACGGAAATCACCTTTATGGGATAATTGAATTTCTTCTGAGGTTCGCCAACAACGGCTATTTTACCATCCCTCATGTTTTGTGCCTCGCCGTTTTTCAAAACATCTTGCACGTCTTCTTGGGAAATACCATACAGCTTCATGCGACGTCGCGCATGTCTTGAAAAATAGATTTCTGAAAATTTGGGCATCCCGGATTCTAAAGTTTGATCACCTCATCTATATCAAAATTCCCAGCAGCTTTCATTCCTAAAATCTCATCCCATCGCATGGGACTAATGCCCGTTCCGGGGCGTTTGACCGTCAAATTATGCTCCGTAAAAATCCCTCCTTTTGGAATTGCTGTTGCCGCTACAATGCTTTTTCGGGCAATGGGTTTGTTTTTGAGCTCCGAAGGGGATGGTTTTTTGATCCCATTTCCCGTGGCTTTTTCGATATTGCGAATAGCTGAAACCATGGCCTTTAATTCCTGAGGTTCCAGGGATGCCCGATGGTCCGGGCCCGCCATGGTTCGATCCAGCGTAAAGTGCTTTTCAATAACAGTTGCGCCCATGGCCACTGCCGCAATGGGAACCTCGATTCCCAATGTGTGATCGGAATACCCCACTTTAATGCCGGGGAATGCCGCGCCCATGGTCACCATGGCTTTGAGATTCACATCTTCAAAGGGTGTGGGATATTCTGTGTTACAGTGAAGAACAGTGATATCTTTTAATTTCGTTCCGGCGCCAGTAAGCACATCAAGGGCATCTTCGATCTCGCCAAGATCCGACATACCTGTGGAAATAATAATCTCTTTTTTTAGAGCGCCTATTTTTCGAAGATATGGCAGGTTTGTAATCTCGCCGGAGGGTATCTTGAAAATATCGAGGCCAAGTTGATTCAAGAGGTCAATGCTATCAAGGTCAAACGGCGTTGAGAGAAAAATAATATCCTTAGAGCGGCAATAAGCAAAAAGCTCTTCATGGGCAGCCTCGTCCAGTTCCAGTTTGCGGACCATATCGAGTTGCGATTCAGATGCATCTGTGGACCGCTTTTGGTACTCAGCTTTTTGCGCATATCTCGATATAACTTTTTCTGCCTTAAAGGTCTGGAATTTTACCGCATCTGCACCAGCATTCGCAGCAACATCAATGAGCTTTTTGGCAAGCTCCAAGCTGCCGTTGTGGTTTACGCCTGCTTCGGCGATTATGAAGGTTTTGGGATAGTTCATAGCTGGTAGCTCGTAGTTGGTAGCAAAAGAGCTGAAAGCTCCCCAGTGAAATAGGCTTCACCCCGGTATTATGGTGCCCACCTATAGGGCAGGCGGGACAGGCAAAGCTGAAAAGTGAATTTGTTAAGGCTGTTTATATATGTTTCCGCGGAAATCGATTTTTTCAACAAACAATAACTTGTTATTGAAATCCACATCAAAAATTATCCTCAATTTCCCCTTTCTAAGTCTGTAGTAGCCCTTCCAATCACCTTTTAGCTTTTTTACATCAATATTGATATCCTCGCCTCTCGTCTTTGTTAGAAATTTCCTCAGCTCTTCCGTAACCTTGGCGTAGATATCTTCTTTTTCAAAAAACCTTCGGGCATCTCTGGAATAATTTATTGTCCACTTCATACTTCTATGCTATCGCTGCAGGCAATATCCCTGACTGAATCCGGTTTCCCATAAGTTGTTTCAATATCCTGCATCTCTTCCCTGGAAACTGTTGGCAGATTATCCATCCAAAACCAAAACTTTTCCTCATGCAGAACCTCTTTAACAGCCTGCTTTATGAAACTGTAAAGCTCATTTTTGTCAACAGTGATTTGTTGCATCGTTCATCCTCCAAATAAGATTAAAGCTGAAAGTTAAAGTACGTTCTTGATAATCTTTGCACCGCAACCGATTACAGCGTTTTCTCCTATTTCAATACATTCCCGTGTTACCGCATTGCTGCCAAAAAATGTACCTGAACCAACCTTAACCCCTCCGTTAATAACAGCATCAGTTGCGATGTGGCAATGATTTCCGATCACGGCATCATGCTCAATCAGTGCTTTAGTATTGATAATGCAATTACTGCCGATTTGAGCGCCAGCATTGATCAACGCATGGTGCATGACAATTGTTCCCTCTGCAATTTCGGCGTGTCTGGAAACATAGGCAAGAGGTGAAACAATTATAGGCAACTTTGCCCCTAATTCCTTCAGGGCTTGAAAAATCCTTATACGTTTTTCAGGGCTTTTGATCTGCCCCAGAGTAACCAGGAAATACTGATATTCTTTTACTAAATCAGGCAAATCATTATCGGTGGCAATAATTTCATAATCAAGGATCTTTTGATGCAGCTTTTCCGGCATATCCACGATTCCCGCAATCTGAAATGTTCCGGCC
>JAYEMY010000210.1:0-11053 GCA_034718455.1 Thermodesulfobacteriota bacterium | reverse complement strand
CTGACAGCCAACAGCCTTTTTCGGATTTCAAAGCACAATCCATTGAGAATACGCCTTTTGGTGCAACCTTGTCCGCGGTTGAAACCCTGCAAAAGCCTGTCGGCTGCCAGGGAGTGTGAACGGTTACACACAAAGAGTTGGTTGTTATTAGTGGGGATATTGCTACTCCTATGAAAAAAGCCGCATAGCAAAAAATATGCCAGATGCCGATTTTTACAGGAACTATTTTTCGAAAACTTGAGCCTATACTATCAAGCTAAAAATTTTAGGACTTTATGAGACCGTGTACGCTTTAGTCGGATGAACCGTAAATTCTATTCCAGTTCCTCCGAAAGCAGAACTGCCTCTGCCACACGCCGCATGGATTTGCGGGAGTCCATGCTCCGTTTTTGAATCCAGCGAAAAGCCTCATTTCCGTCCATTTTGCGTCTGCGCATAAGGACCTCTTTGGCCCGTTCCACCAATTTGCGGGTCTCCAGTTCCTCTCGGATCACCTTGGTTTTTACCATAAGTTCTGTGTTGAGGATCGCGACTGCCGCCTGATTTGCAACTGCTGTAATGAGGTAAACTTCTGTGTCTGAAAATTCATGAGGTTCTGCTGTAAAACAGTTGAGTACCCCGATTACCTTTTCATCCTTTACTTGAAGCGGCACGCTGACCATAGATACCAGGCCAAGCTTTTTGGCCATTTCCTTTTCCTTGAACCGGGGTTCTCTTGACACGTCTCCAATAATAAGTGGCTGGTTGTGTGTGGCTACAAAACCGACCACTCCTTCATCCAAGGCCAGAAATCGGTCCTTCAGATAATCCGGGGCAATGGCCTGCGTGGCTTTCAGCCGGATCTTTTTTGGGCTTTCACTTTCGTCAATAAGCCACAACGAACAGATCTCAACGCCTGTTACCTTGGCTGTTACCATTACTATTAGCTTTAGAATATCCTCAAGATACTGGTCTGAAGTGATGGCACGACTGATATCCGTTAGAGCTTTTATGTATTTCTCGTAGGTTTCAGGCTTGTTTTTTTCCATTTGTTATGTACCCTGTTTTGGCAAATAAGAATTGTTCTTCAATCTGAGTTATGAAGTGATCCGAAGTTTCCGGAACTAGATCGCTACGACCTCCTGATAAAGCTCTTTTGCATGATATGAACTTCGCACAAACGGCCCGCTGGCCACTGCGGAAAAGCCCATTTCAAGGGCGATCTCCTTCCAGTAATCAAATTTTTCAGGAGGAATAAAGCGTTCAACTGATAAATGTTCTTTTGTAGGCTGAAGATATTGACCCAGCGTCAGGATGCTGCATCCCGAATCGAGAAGGTCTTGCAGCGTTTTTTCGATTTCTTCCGGAGCTTCTCCCAGGCCGAGCATAAGGCCTGACTTGGTCGGGATTGTGGGATCAATCAGTTTAGCCTGCTTCAGCAAATCAAGTGAGCGATGGTAAAGGGCCCCTGGCCGGACTGAGGCATAGAGACGCGGAACGGTTTCTAGATTATGATTCAAGACATTGGGATGAGCCTTTATAACTGTCTGAAGCGCATTAAAATCTCCTTTAAAATCAGGTATTAAAACCTCCACGAACGTGCTGGGCAGTATTTTACGGATTTCTTTAATTGTCTCTGCAAAATGACTTGCTCCGCCGTCAGGCAGATCGTCCCGGGTGACAGAGGTGATGACCACATAGCTCAATCCCATGCTTTGTGCGGCATCGGCCACCCTGACCGGTTCTCCTGGATCGAGGGGAACCGGTGGTCCATGCGCCACTGCGCAGAAACGGCAGTTGCGGGTACAACAGGGTCCCATAATAAGAAAAGTTGAAGTCCTTTGGGAAAAACATTCCCAGATATTAGGGCACTTGGCTTCCTGGCAAACCGTGTGAAGCCTGCTTTTTTTGAGCAGGGCCCTGATGCTTTCATATTCAGGCCCGGTCGGCAGCTTACGCTTTAACCAGCGGGGTTTTCGGATGAGCAATTTCGGATTCTGATTAGCCACCCCGGTACCATCTACCGGAGCTACAGGGCAGGCAGACACACACAGACTGACACAGACATTTTTTCTCTGGCCGATGGCTATTTTCCCCTGTGACGTCCGTAGGGGAAAAGTCTGTGTGTGTCCGTGTGTGTCTGTGGCTATTGTATTGAAGGCACTGCAGTTCTGACAGGCTTGTCATCACAAGTCCAACGCCAAAAACCGCTTCAAGATGACGTTTGACGGCTTCGTGTACCTGATTCATGGCTACCCTATGTGAAAGTTCCTGCTCCATGGAGGTCATCGTTATTTCCTGAAGACCGCAGGGATTTATCCAGCCAAAAGGCTCCAGTGAGAGATTGACATTGAGTGCCATGCCGTGAAAACTGATTCCCCTGCGGATAGCTATCCCGACACTTCCAAGTTTATTCTTACCGACCCATATGCCCCTGTTCGCGGGGTTCCTCTCAGCCCTGATTCCCCAATCCTGGGCAGCCCTGATCATGACTTCTTCGAGTTTTTCAATATGATCGGGCACTGACAGCCTGGCAGCATGGAGATCAATGATGGGATACATGACAAGCTGGCCGAGTCCGTGAAAAGTAATATCGCCGCCCCGCTCCACCCGGATCAAGGGAATGCCTGCTTTTTCCAGGGATTTTTTTGACACGGTCAGGTTATTCATACCGCCGTTGTTGCCAATGGTAAAAACCGGCGGATGTTCCAATAACAAGACAATATCAGTGTCAATGCTTTTGTCTTTTCTTGCAGCCACAAGGTCGCTCTGCAGGCTCCACGCCTCTCTGTACTCTGTGGCAGGAAGCTTAATGCAAAGCCATTTTTTGTCTGACAGATCGTTCATTACACTGAGTGTGTTATGGGTTGCAACTCGCAACCCGCTCCTCACCCCGCAAGACACGGTTTGCGCGCCGCGGTTACCTCATCCAGCCTCCTTACCTTGCACTTTTTTGGTGCGTCATGGAGCAGGTCCGGATTTTGCTTCGCCTCACTAACGATTGCTTTGAATGCTTTAATAAACTGATCAATATCCTCCTTGGACTCTGTCTCGGTCGGCTCTATCATGATGGCACCGTGCACAACCAGAGGAAAATAGACAGTGGGCGGATGAAAGCCGTGGTCCATCAGTCGCTTGGCCATATCCAGAGTGGTCACATTGTCGGCCTTTTGATCTTCATCTGAAAAGACGCATTCATGCATGCATGGTCTGTCATAGGGAAGATGCAACGTTCCTTTTAGACTTTCCTTAATATAATTTGCATTTAACACGGCAAGTTGGCTGGCTTTTTTCAGATTTTTCGCCCCCATGCTGAGAATATAGCTATAGGCCTTTATCATAACACCAACATTTCCGTGAAAGGCTGCTACCTTGCCGATAGATTCAGGATAATCTCCGGAAAGGACGTATTTCTCCTTCTCTTTGACTACTCGGGGAACAGGGAGAAACGGCTCAAGTTCTCTTTTGACACACACAGGACCTGAGCCCGGCCCGCCTCCTCCGTGAGGCGTGGAGAAGGTCTTATGGAGATTCAGGTGCATCACGTCAACCCCGATTTTGCCCATTTGCACTATGCCCATAACGGCATTCATATTTGCACCGTCACAATAGACCAATCCGCCTTTTGCGTGGACGATTTCTGCTATTTTTCGGCTGTTTTTTTCAAAAAGACCTAGCGTGTTTGGATTGGTGATCATAATACCGGCAGTGTCTTCGTCCATGACCTCTGCGATGGCCTCAATCGAAAGGATTCCCTGTTCATTTGATTTCACTGGCAGGGGATTGTAACCGCACAGAGCTGCCGAGGCGGGGTTTGTACCGTGGGCAGTATCAGGGACAATGATCTTTGAGCGCTGCGATCCCTTGCTTTTGTGAAAGGCATGAATCAGAAGCATGCCGGTGAGCTCTCCATGGGCCCCTGCCGCAGGCTGAAGGGTGGTCGCGTCCATGCCGGTGATTTCCGTAAGATATTGCTCAAATTCAAACATCATCCTGAGCACGCCCTGGGACAGGCTTGGCGGAAGCATGGGGTGGGCTCCGGCAAATCCAGGGAGGTTTGCCTGTCTTTCATTGGTCTTGGGACTGTATTTCATGGTACATGAACCTAAGGGGTACATGCCGGTATCTACACCGAAATTCCATTGGGACAGCCTGGTGTAATGGCGCACCACGTCAACCTCACTCAGATCCGGAAATTCCGGCCCTTCGCCTCTTAATTCCCGGTCCAGGGGGACAGATTCAACATCACGCAGGGGAAGGGAAAATCCACTTCTTCCCTCTCTCCCCTTCTCCCAGAGGAGCGGCTCATTCATTATCAGGCCTGTGGCCCCTATAGATTCTTTCATGACTGGACCTCCATCAACAGGGCATCCATGTCGTCCCTGGACTTGGTTTCCGTGGCACACAAAAGATAGTGATTGGTAAGTTCAGGATAGTAGGGGGCCAGAGAAAGGCCGGGCACAATATTTTTTTCCATTAGTCGCTCGCAGGTGGCCTTAAAGCCATTCGGGAACTCAACAACAAACTCATTAAATGTGGGGGTCTCAAAGACGATTTTGTATCCTGCGTTTTTAAAGCCCTTTTTAAGATACTCGGCCTTGTCACGGTTGAGATCGGCAAGCTCCCTGATCCCAGTACTACCGAGAGATGCCATATACATAACGGTCGCCAGGGCACAGAGGCTGTTATTGGTACAGATGTTGGAAGTCGCCTTTTCCCGGCGAATATGCTGCTCCCTGGTGGCAAGGGTCAGAACAAAGCCCCTTTTCCCGTCCAGGTCTTTGGTCTTGCCGACGAGGCGGCCAGGCAGGCTGCGCATGTATTTCTTTCTGCTTGCAAGCATCCCAAGGGCCGGTCCGCCAAAGGAACGGGGTATCCCCAGGCTCTGACCTTCTCCGCACACAATATCAGCGCCTTGCGCCCCTGGATTTTTCAATAGGCCGTAAGCAAGGGCCTCAGTAAAGGAAGCAATAAATAGGGCTTTTTTATCATGGGTCTTTTCACCGGCGGCCTGCAGGTCCTCAATGCATCCGAAAAAATTGGGTGACTGAATCGCAACGGCTGCAAGATCGTCCATGTCATCAAGCCCGGCAATGTCGGTTATACCATTTTCCAGATAGCCGAGTTCCACAATCTCAAGGCCGGTTGGCTCAAAATATGTCCTTACTACCTGACGATAAAGGGGATGAATCAGGCTTGAAACAGCCACTTTTTTTCGTTTGGTAATACGGATGGCCATAAGGAGTGATTCAACCAGGGCCGTGGCGCCATCGTAATGTGATGCAGTGGCTATTTCCATGCCCATAAGCCGCGCAGCAAGGGTCTGATACTCATAGATCGCCTGCAGGGTCCCCTGGCTCATTTCCGGCTGGTAAGGGGTGTAAGACGTTACAAACTCGGAGCGACTTAAGAGATAAGACACTGACGCGGGAATATAATGCTCATAACTCCCGGCTCCCAGGAATACTCTGTACTCCGGGGAGACTGCCATGCTCCTGGAAAGGGTCTCCATGTGATCGTTCAGTTCCCACTCTGTCAATGCTTCCGGTAGATTGAGGTCGCCCTTTAATCGGCAATCATCAGGGACAGTCGAAAAAAGACCGTCAAGGTCATCAACCCCCGCAACCTGAAGCATTGAAGAGATCTCATCGCTTGTGTGAGGCAGATAAAGCATCTACTCTGCCCCTTTCAGCTTTTCCAGGCAAGCGACATTAGTCATGAGCTTATCCATTTCAGATGGGTCACTGGATTTTACCTCGACAAACCATCCATCACTGTATGGGCTTTTGTTCACGAGTTCAGGCGACGCTTCAAGTGTTGTGTTAACAGCAATAATTTCTCCGCTTACCGGCAAATAACATTCACAAACAGCCTTGACCGATTCCACGGTTGCGAACTCCCCCCCCTTCTTAAAGGTATCTCCTGTCTGCGGCAGTTCCACAAAGACAATGTCTCCGAGCTGGTCCTGGGCATAGTCGTCAAGCCCGATACAGACCTTGTTACCTTCCAGCCTGGCCCATTCATGATCGTCTGTGTACCGAACGTCATCGGGCAAATTTAATTCACTGATTTCTTTCATGAGCATTCCTCTTTGGATTGTTGATTGTTGATTGATGATTGGTCTCGTGAGCTTTTCTGTGCCCCTTGACCCTTGCCCCTTTCAACCCTGAACCCTGAACCAGTAAACGATTATCATATACCACATGTGAATGCAAACGGCCCTGATCTTGTCAGCGGAGAATTTGACGAAACCTCTGAAGCCTGATAACTTTCTATGGTTTTATAAAAATTAGGAGATTATTTGTGAGCGAAATACAACGAACTATTATATATGACCGGCATGTGGCATTAGGCGCCAAGATAGTGGAATTCTGCGGTTGGGGAATGCCCATTTTTTATCCCACGGGTATTGTTGAAGAGCATCTGGCCACCCGCAAGGGAGCAGGACTTTTTGACATCTCCCATATGGGGCGATTCATCGTCCGGGGCGACGGGGCACTGAAATTTCTTCAGCACGTCTTGAGCAACAATGCTGAAGCCCTCGACATTATTGCGACCGGCGCCCAATACACAATCATACCGACTGAAACAGGCGGGGCTGTTGACGATGCATATCTCTATCGTTTTGTCGAGGATGAATATCTATTGGTTGTCAACGCGGTCAACTGTGAGAAGGACTGGAATCATTTCCAGTCCCTGATAAAGGATTTTGACGACGTTGAGATGATCGACCGGACAGAAGAGATCGTCATGCTTGCTCTCCAGGGGCCAAAGTCGCGTTCTATTCTGGAGCAGATCATCGAATCCGGTTTGCTCCCTGAGCCGGCGCGAAACTCCGTAAGCATGGTGACGATTTCCGGTGTCAAGGTGAAAGTGGCCCGCACCGGTTATACCGGCGAGCCGTTGTGTTTTGAGCTTTTTGCCGACAGGGACGACGGCCCGGTGCTGTGGGACCTGATTGTGGCTAGGGGGGCAACACCCATCGGACTTGGCGCGCGGGACACACTCCGCCTGGAAGCCGCCCTGCCGCTCTATGGCCATGAGTTTGGAGAAGACCCTGAAGGCAAAGAAATTCCCATAATGGCCTGTCCTTTGGCTAAGTTCGCTGTGAGCTTCTCGCCCCTTAAGGGAGACTTTATGGGCCGTGCGGAGCTTGCCAGGCAGAATGAGGCATTGAAGAAAATCATCTTCCGCGATTATTCGCTTATCCAGGATCTGCCTCGCATAACCAGGCCCATTGCCGTGGCGGGACGAGGCATTGCCCGTGAAGGTTCCAAGGTGTTCAGGGGTGACAAGCATGTCGGTTACGTGACCAGCGGCACCATGGTCCCCATGTGGTCTGTCGAGGGCCAAGGGCTGGAATCGGTCCAGACCGACCAACGGAAGTTGCGCTCCATCTGCCTTGCCTATATCGACAGCGATATCATCGAGGATGATAAAGTCTCAATCGATATCCGCGGCAAAAAAGTTGATGCCGTTGTGGTGCCTTTTCACATGCGCTCCGATGCCCCGCCATACGTGTGTCCGATCATCTATGATCATGAAATCCCGGATAAGGAACTCCCAAAAGGCAACAGGCCGGCCAAGGCCCGCAGGCTACTGGAAAGGGCCGTGGAGAATACGTGCTGGCGACAGCAGGAGTGCATTAACCTTATTCCGTCAGAGATAACCATCTCTCCAATGACCAGGCTGCTATCCGTGATGGACCCGGCCTTTCGCTACGCCGAGCACAAGAAGGCCATAGCATTCTACGATGCAGAGATCTTCTATTACCAGGGTACTGAGTTTATCGGCGAGGTCGAGAGGATGCTGGAAGAGGAGATGCAGGAATTCCTTGGTTGCGAAAATGTGGAGGCGCGCCTTATCAGCGGACAGATGGCCAACACTGCTGTTTTCAGCGCCATGGTAAACTACCTTAATCGCGCTGACCGCAAGTCTGAACCCCGACGGATTCGTCAGGTGATGAACAACCATATTGGCAAAGGCGGCCACCTCAGCGCCCAGCCGATGGGTGCGCTGCATGACTTTGTGGCCCGGGACCCGCACACTGAACGTCCAGCCGTGGTGAACTTCCCCGTTCTGCCTGAAAACCGTCATAAGATCGATGTGCCGGTCGCGCTGGAGCTGATTGATCAATACCGGCCTGAGCTGATTCTGTTCGGAAAGAGCATGGTCCTGCACAAAGAGCCTGTTGCCGAGATCCGCCAATTCCTCGACGCCCAGAATATCGATGCTGTTTTGATGTACGACATGGCCCATGTGCTGGGGCTCATCGGCCCGCATTTCCAGATGCCCTTTGCCGAAGGGGCTGACATTGTAACCGGATCAACGCACAAGACTTTTTTCGGCACGCAGCGTGGCGTAGTGGGCAGCCATTTTCAGGAAAACGAAGAGAGATATGAACTTTGGGAAGCCCTGCTTCGGCGCGCCTTCCCCGGATCAGTCTCAAATCACCACCTCGGCACTCTACTCGGACTGCTCATGGCCACTTACGAAATGAATCACTTCAAGGACAAATACCAGCCCAAGGTCATCGCCAATGCCAAGGCATTTGCCCGGGCCCTGAAGGAATGCGGGCTGAATGTGGCCGGAGACCCTGCCATTGACTTTACTGAAACCCACCAGGTGATCGTGGACGTAGGTTACAGCCACGGGCCGGAAATCGCGAGCCGGCTCGAAGCCAACAACATCATATGTAACTATCAGGCCAATACGGACGAAGAGGGATTCACTGCCTCAGGGGCCCTGCGTATGGGAGTGTCTGAGATGACACGATTCGGCATGGAAGAAGATGACTTCCGCACACTGGCCGAGCTGATGCGTGATGTGGTGGTAAAGGATGCGGTTGTCATCGATCAGGTCAAGGCGCTCCGGAAACAATTCCGTGAGCTGCAGTTCTGCTTCCACGGCGACGAATACGCCGGGATGATACAAAAGCTTCACGAGCTTTTGTAAGGATTAAGTTATTTCTCAAAAAGCCTAAGCAAATCTTCAAGGAATGGCTTGAAATTCTGAGAACATTTGTTCTTCAATTCATTATAATCGGATCGTTCAAGTATCCAGGGAGCAGTTGAAAGCGTTATAAAAACGCCAGCCACGGACATATTCACGAAGGTTGAAAAGCGTGACCAGAGTGGAATCGGCAATTGCTCCCAACCCTAACTGATTCGGTTTTTTCAAATTCCATTCTTTGCGTTTGAATTTCTTGTCCTCAGGGTCCATAACAAACCCTTTGCCATCTTTAAAATCGAGGAATGTATACCCAAAGCCGCCATCGGGCGGTTCCATAAAGGCACGTTCAAAATTGATCTTTATTGATCCCACAGGCCCCATGATCTCTCCCTGATAAAGCAAGGGAACAATTTGTTTCAGATCTACTTCGGCCCTCCACCAAAGTTTGTCAGGCCCTGGTTTATGAAATATTTTTTGCCCTATGGTGCCCGGTACAATTTCGGGTGGAATTTCTTGATGACACGCATCACGCAGGAATTTCAAAAATTCGAATAAACTCGACTTACCAGATCCGTTTGCACCAACGATGACTTGAAGTGGTTTGAAACGGAATAATATGTCTCTGAAGGGACGATATCCTCTAATCTTTATTGAGGGTAACCAAAAAAAGTCGTTCATTTATTTCTCTCCTTCATAAACCACTCCCTACTCCAACCCATGCGCAATGGCATAGGACCTGTTCGTTTTGCATTTTTCCCGCACACGCTCGGGCCAGTGGTCCATGGCCTGGTAAGACCAGTCGTAGTCGCCCCGCTCCAATGCCTCCCAGGCCTTCTTGGGTTCTTTTTGCCATGAAGGAATCAACTCCCAGAGAGGCGCCATGTTCAGGAGCACTCCGTCATCGATATGCGGAACATAGCCACGCTCCTCGATGATATATTCCAGGCGCTTGGAAAACTCACGGATATCGTCCAGGACATCACTTAGAACCTCAATTTCTTTTTCCAGCTTCCGTCCTTCGCGGCCTTCCGCTGCGTCCCGTTTTTCCCGCAACTCGGCAATGTGGCCCTCAAGCAGATTGATCTTGTAATCCACGTATTCCGTGCGGATGCGGAACAGGGTATCCTTGTTCATCCGTTCATGAAAGAACCACACGCCGTATTTTTTCTTCGGGGATTGCAAGAACCAGTATACAGGGCGTTTGCGGTATCGTTGGATGTGCAGCTTGAAAAATGTGCGCTCCAGGTATTGCCGTAAGAGTTCTTCTGCCGGGCCTTCCTTAAGGCCCTAAACTCCGACTTGTTGCGACATCCGACCATCAACTCCATTTGCGTAATGATACTAACTCCGAGAGTAGCCTTCTGTTCCGCACGCTGAAGGCAGGAAATCGCATCATCAATCCTTCGCCCTGCGTCGATCAAGACATCCGTATCAAAGATTACCAGTTGGGGCATTTCCACTCTCCCACTCTTTTTGCCTTGTATGACGGACCCATAAGGAACTATCTTCCAAATCTTTTCGATGTTCCCAAAGTCCGATAAAAGGCTCTTCCGCCAGTTTTTTCTTACTGGCGGTCTTCCGAGGACGAAGACATTTGTAACGTGCCTGCAGAAAAGCGACGAAATCAGCTACCTGCCTTTGCCCTTCTGGGGGTAAGGCATCTAATTCACGAATGATTTCTTCGACGTTCATAATATCACCTCATATTTGTCTTTCGTTCCCAGGAATCGTAGAGCGGACCACAGTGTCCGCCTTGTGGGTCGGCGTAGTCCATTGGACTGCGCGATGGCCGACCTTACTCCAAAATAACTTTCGCGCCGTTTGCCACCAGCTTGAGCAAATGTTCCTTGAGTTGATTGATCGCGATTTCTACATCCTCGGGATTCTCCAGTCTGCCGGTGAACAAAGTGGATACCCGAACCCGTTCAATCTTTTCCCCAGGTGCCGCCAGTTCCTGAACATCCCTGATTACCTGGTCTCTGATGGCATCCACCACTGTGATGTCGTAATCATTCCCTCCCCCCCCTGACAGCCAACAGGCTTTTTCGGGTTTCAAAGCACAATCCGTTGAGAATACGCCTTTTGGTGCAACCTTGTCCGCGGTTGAAACCCTGCAAAAGCC
>JAYEMY010000209.1:0-2780 GCA_034718455.1 Thermodesulfobacteriota bacterium | reverse complement strand
CCATCTCAGGCAGGGTCATTACCCCCCTGTTATTTTGCATAGCTGCCGCCCCTAGCTGCGCGGAAATTAAGACATAATTGACCGGACAAGGTCACCGCGGCCGACTACTCCCACGATCTTTCCGTCCCGCATGACAGGGATGGTGCTTATCCGTTTTTCCGCTATGAGGCCGGCTATTTCGTCAATAGGGGTCTCATCCTCCACTGTCACCACATCACGTGTGCAGATATCCCCCACCGTGGTCCCTGCCATTTTTTTGAGTTCCTTGTCGAGTTTTTTCGGATTTTCCAGAAAGATGGCTGAATCCATAAAAAATATCACACTGGGGATATGCAGTTTTTTGTTTTGGTCAATAAGATCCGCCTCTGTTACAATTCCCTCAAGGTTTCCGTCATCATCCACCACAGGCACGCCGTTGATGCGGTGTTCAGAGAGCA
Organism: Thermodesulfobacteriota bacterium; assembly: GCA_034718455.1. Classification (GTDB taxonomy): domain Bacteria; phylum Desulfobacterota; class Dissulfuribacteria; order Dissulfuribacterales; family UBA3076; genus UBA3076. The sequence goes on along the minus strand of JAYEMY010000209.1, from coordinate 2,343 downwards.
GTTTGGCCAAATCAAGCACCGATGTGTCGGGATGAACCGTAATCACCGGTGATGTCATGATATCTTTTGCTTTGCGCATAAAAAACCCCGTTGGATTTATGACCGTTTCACTTGGTAATGATCGCTTCCTCAATAATTACATTATACTTATAGCCTGCTCCAAAATCCTTGTCGGTGTAGACTGTGCCGCTGACAGTGATCACATTTCCAACCGAGGGCATGTCCTGGGATGTTACAACAAGGTCATAATTTCCTTTTTTTTCATTTCCTGATCCATCCTGCAGATGGATCCAGTTTTTCCCCATGATTTTGGGCAGGACTTTTACGACCTTGCCCCGCACAAGTACTTTATTATTGCAAAGACCGGATTTTTTTTCGTAAACTTCGGCAATGGTGTATGCGTCCTGGCCGGTAGCCTTTTCAACTTTCATATCCTCAATCGGTGTACCGACGCCCATTCCGCCACTTGCAGGGGCCTTCATCATCTTCATCGGGGAATCTCCCGGGGGCATTTTCACATTTTTTCTAACTGGTTCGCCTTTTTCAGACACAGGACCGGTGGAAAAGATTACCCTTTCAAAGGTACGATTAAGAGTGCTACTGGTAAAATTAACCATTTCCATGCCGGGCTTGAGGACGACTTCCTCTCCCACAGTGACATGCATTTCGGGCATTGCCACCCATATTTTTTCTCCGCCATTGTCCAGCAGGACATAGGTGTATCCTCCGCTATTCATGGTTTCCGCCACCTTGCCTGAGAGTGCGTCCATCTCGACAGGAGCTTCCATGCCTGTACTTGTTGCAGGGGCCTGACTTTCGGACTTTTTACTGGAATCGCCGTTACAGGCAATCAGGCCAATTACTGAAAAAAGGATCAACAAGGTCCCCAAAAGATTTTTTGTCCGGATTCGTCTAATCATTTTCTATTTTCACCTGTTTCTTGATATTGTTGGAACTGTGCGCTAAAGAATTTGTCTTGGATGTTATTAATTATAAGTGACTAAAGTTGCAAGTGCCTAAAGTGAATTAAAGTTAGAGAATTTATCTTGGATGTTATATTTTAATTCAAAATTGTGTCTGAACGGCTTTTTCGTTCAGACACTATATGTGCCCCTTTGGCCATAATGTCACTTTTGTTGCGCCCCAGCCGCCTCCGTCGTTTCCCAGCAATGTGAATTCGCGCACCTCAGGTAGGCGGCTCAGGATGGAATGGACGGTGCGCCGAAGGGTCCCTGTCCCTTTTCCATGGATTATACGTACGTGGATTATGTCTCTGTCCCGGCATTCGGCCAGGTAATCGGGAACGAGGTCCTTTACTTCGCGGGCCTTGAAGGTGTGAAGGTCGAGGATGCCGTCAATGGGGAATTCGACCACATCCTCGTTATGGAGGTCCATCCGGATAGACGATTTAGGGCTTTTCCCCGCTGACCACACCTACAGTGGCATCAGTGCAGCGCTGCACCACCTCTCGACTGACGCTACCCATGAACAGTTCCTGGAAGGCGGAACGGCCACGACGCCCAATAATGAGCAGATTTGTCTGCTTCTTCTTGGCTGTGTTGAGGATGACTTCTCCCGGGCTGCCATATTCAACCACATTGACAATCCTGGATTCACTTACTCCGCTGTCAGTAAAGATCTGCTGCGCCTCGTTGAGTATGTCTTCCTGAGACTTGCTCATGTACTCACGTTTTGCATAGCGGGCAAGGTCAATAACATGCAGCAGGGTCACTTCAGCCACGGCGTTTCCGTAACATTTGGCCAGGATCGCTGCTTCACGGATTGCTGCAACTGCGTGTGGAGAACCATCCAAAGGCACGAGGATTCGCGGAATAGGGCAGGCATCGACTTTCAGGTTCTCTACCTTGGCCCCAATTACATAGACTGATTGATGGACCGGCTTGTGGAGCAGGGAAGCAGTAATACTTCCAAGCAGGACCTCTCTTACGGCAGAGACACCTCGCCGACCCATGATAATCGTAGAATAGTCTCCCTCTTCGGCCACCTGAAGGATCTGTTCAGCCGGCACTCCATCGACTATTTTCTGATTGATAGGTGCCTTGGCGCCAAATTTTTTCAGCTCGGCCTCGGCCTTTTCCAGCATGGGCTTTATGTTTTTCGAGATATGATCTTCTCTGGATGTTTTAAATATCTTACTCTCAATAATCTCACCCTTCACGCGTACTTTTGCCATGTCTGCCAGGTGGTGCTTGAGATATCCGCCTGCCAGCACGCGAAGCAATGTAATGGCCTGGACCCTGTCAGCCAGGGCCGCAGCCAGGCAGCCGCTGAACTTGACAGCCCGCTTGCCGGGCTCGCTGCCGTCAACCGGCAACAGGAAAC
>JAYEMY010000208.1:0-2792 GCA_034718455.1 Thermodesulfobacteriota bacterium | reverse complement strand
CAAGGGTTCAACATCATAGGCCATCACGAGATTATGCTTCCCTTGCTGGCCGCAAGTATCCTGGATAGCCTGGAAGAAAAAAGCTTTGAGCATAATAGCTGATTATGGAGGAAATTTATAATGCCTATTTTTGAGTATGTGTGCACTTCCTGCGGAGAGGATTTTGAAGAACTGGTCCTTGGATCCGGAAGCGATATCAAGTGTCCCAAGTGTGGCTCTTTAGAGCCACAAAAAAAGCTTTCAGCCTTTGCTTTTAAGGCCGGTCACAAGTTTATAGGGACAGGAAAGAAGTCAAGCAGCCTATGTGGCGGTTGCACAAGTTCTGACTGCAGCTCCTGCGGGGGTTGATGTGGGAACCGAAAAAAAATTGAGACTTGGAACCAGAAAAAGTTTGTTGGCCCTTTCACAGAGTAACTGGGTCAAAAAAGAAATCGAGACACACTGGCCTGACGTCAATGTAGATCTTGTTAAGTTCACCACCAAAGGCGATAAGATACTGGATGTACCTCTGGCCCAAGTCGGCGGCAAAGGCCTTTTCGTAAAAGAGATCGAAGATGCCCTTTTAAGGAAAGACGCGGATATCGCTGTGCACAGCTTGAAGGATGTCCCTGCCGAACTCCCGGAAGGGCTTGAAGTCACCATTTTCCCTGATCGTGAAGACCCACGGGATGCCCTGATTTCCCGAACCGGGCTCAGGCTGGAAGAATTGCCTAAGGGTGCCAGAGTGGGCACGAGCAGTCTTCGAAGGATAGCCCAGGTTAAGAATGCAAGGCCTGATCTCGAAACGGCCTCCCTGAGGGGAAATATCGATACAAGGCTTCGTAAGCTTGACGAGGGGCGGTATGACGCCATTATCCTGGCGGCTGCCGGGCTCAGAAGACTAGGGTTGGGACAAAGGATTACCCAGCTCCTGGGACCTGAAGTGATGCTTCCTGCCATAGGCCAGGGAGCCCTTGGCATAGAGTTCAGAAGCATGGATACAGAGGTCAGGCGAATTCTTGCCTCGATTCATCATAAAGAAACATCCATCTGCGTAAGGGCTGAAAGGGCCTTTCTTTTCAGGCTTAAAGGTGGATGCCAGGTGCCCCTGGGCGCCCTTGCCCGCCTCAACGGAGAAACTCTTGAGCTTGAAGGCATAGTGAGTAACGAAGCCGGAACAAACATTATAAGGATAAAAAAGAAAGGAACTGCTGATCAGCCCGAAGCTCTTGGGACTATCCTTGGAGAAGAAGTCCTGGCTGCCGGGGGTGCAGAGATATTGAGGGAAGTCTATGGGTAACCGTTCATACTCCCTGGCAGCCGACAGGCTTTTGCAGGGTTTCAACCGCGGACAAGGTTGCACCAAAAGGCGTATTCTCAACGGATTGTGCTTTGAAATCCAAAAAAGGCTGTTGGCTGTCAGGGGGGGAGTGAATGATTTCGTCTATGGAGCGAATTAAGCCGGATTCTTCATCTGGAAAGGTTTATTTAATAGGAGCCGGCCCTGGAGACCCGGGCCTTTTGACCATTCGTGGCAAGGAGCTTTTGGCTGAGGCCGAGGTGGTTGTATATGATCGTCTGGCAAGCCCGAGGCTTCTGCCCTTTGCCTCTCCTCATGCTGAACATATCTATGTTGGTAAGCGTATGGGCTCGCACACAGTGACCCAAGAAGATATCAACAGGATAATCGTGGAAAAGGCCCGGGAAGGAAAGTGTGTAGTCCGTCTGAAGGGAGGAGATCCTTTTATGTTTGGCCGAGGGGGCGAAGAGGCACAGATACTTGCCAAGGCTGGAATATATTTTGAGGTAGTACCCGGTGTGACCTCGGGTATCGCAGTTCCTGCCTATGCAGGGATACCTCTAACACACCGGGCACATACAGCTTCTGTAGCATTTATCACAGGCCACCGCAAACTAGACAGTAAAGAGGCGGATATAGACTGGGAGGGTTTTGCCAAAGGCGTGGGGACACTTGTCTTTCTGATGGGGATGAAAAATCTGCCCAATATCGCAGAGCGGCTCATACAATACGGGCGCAGTCCTGATACTCCGGTAGCGGTGATTCGCTGGGGAACTACCCCTCTTCAAAAATCAATTACAGGAAAATTAATAAATATAGCAAAAAAGGTAAAAGAAGCAGGTCTTGGACCTCCTTCAATTATCGTGGTGGGAGACGTGGTAGCCCTGCGGGATAAGGCAAACTGGTTTGAAAGCCTACCCCTGTTGGGTAAACGGATCCTTGTTACCAGGACCAGAGAACAGGCCAGTGATCTTGTGAGATTGCTGGAACGGAGAGGCGCGTACTGCTTAGAGTGCCCCACAATAGAAGTCCGTTTGCCAAAGGATTTGAAACCTCTGGACCAGGCCATTAACTCACTCTTTGCCTTTGACTGGGTGATTTTCAGCAGCACCAACGCAGTACGTTTTTTCTTTGAACGTCTGTTCGGGCTGGATTTTGATCTCAGGGCCCTTGGAAACATACGTATTGCTGTTGTGGGCGCCGGTACTGCCAAGGCACTTTCCGCCCTGCACTTAACTCCTGACATCATGCCCGACAACTTCAGGGCGGAAGGCCTGATAAAGGCCTTCAGTCAGATAAATATATCAGGAAAGCGCGTCCTTATCCCCAGGGCGGAAAAGGCAAGAGAGATTCTCCCCCGTCGGCTTTCAGAGCTTGGGGCAAACGTTACCCTGGTTCCTACCTACGTGACTCTGGCACCTGACCTAAAGCCGGAAATCCTGGAGGTCCTGGAACAGGAAACCATTGATGTGTTGACCTTCACCAGTTCATCAACTGTTAAGAACTTTTTCCA
>JAYEMY010000207.1:0-11162 GCA_034718455.1 Thermodesulfobacteriota bacterium | reverse complement strand
ATGTCGAATATCGAACAAGGAATCTCGAATTATGAAGGACTTTAAAGTCATCCTTTCGACATTCATAATTCCTTGTTCGATATTCTGCGGTTTAACATCGTATTGGCCGAAACGATGATCAAGGCCTTTTTGGCCAATATTGCGGTCATAAACTGGAATAAAAATAACCCGATTGGAATTATAATTGGAGATTTACTGAATTGTGGCAGTGGCTTCATACGGGGCCAAGACGAACCAAAAACTGACAGTGTTTGAAGATAAGGAAAAAAATGAAGAGAGCAATGTTTTTTCTTGACCAAAAGGATATGCCGACTCACTGGTATAACATCCAGGCCGATTTGCCAAAGCCCTTACCACCGGTTTTGCACCCGGGAACTGGCCGGCCGGTAACCCCTGATGACCTGGCTCCGCTGTTTCCCATGGAGTGTATTAAACAGGAGGTAAGCACCGAGCGCTGGATCGAAATTCCTGAAGAATTGCAGGATATATACCGTACTTGGCGGCCAACAGTGCTGCACCGGGCATATCGTCTGGAGAAGGCATTGGACACGCCTGCAAAGATTTTTTACAAATATGAAGGAACAAACCAGGCCGGAAGCCATAAGCCCAATAGTGCTACAGCCCAGTGCTACTATAACGTGAAGGAAGGTATCAAACGCATAGTTACCGAGACCGGCGCAGGGCAGTGGGGAAGTGCCCTGAGCATGTCCGGTGCGTTCTTTGATGTGGAGATCAAGGTCTATATGGTCAGGATCAGTTACGACCAGAAGCCTTATCGCCGAATAGCAATGGAGGTCTGGGGGGCCAAATGTATACCCAGCCCCAGCACGGAAACCCAGGCAGGAAGAGATATGCTGGAAAGATGGCCCGATTGTCCCGGCAGCCTGGGACTTGCCATTAGTGAAGCAGTAGAGGAGGCTGTAAGTCGTGACGACACCCACTACTCTCTGGGCAGTGTGCTCAACCATGTCCTGCTCCACCAGAGCATCATAGGGGAGGAGACAAGGAAACAGATGGAGATGGCGGATGCCTATCCCGATATTATCGTGGGTAACATTGGCGGGGGCTCCAATTATGCCGGACAATTCCTACCCTGGATCAGGGATAAAATCAGCGGGGAAAAACCGGATTTGCGCATCATCTGTGTTGAGCCTGAAAGCTGCCCCACAGTGACCAGGGGATTATATGCATATGACTTTGGTGACGCAGTCGGGATGACTCCTCTGCTCAAAATGCATACCTTGGGCCATGGCTTTATTCCGCCCCCGGTCCATGCCGGAGGATTGCGCTATCATGGGATGGCGCCCATTATATGTCATCTTCGTGAACTAGGCCTGGTTGAAGCCGTAGCCACGGTCCAGATTCCCACCTTCGAGGCCGGGATACAGTTTGCCCGCACCGAGGGAATTATTTCAGGACCTGAGCCATGTCACAATATCAGAGTAGCCATTGATGAAGCCCTTAAATGCAAAGAATCCGGCGAAGCAAAAACAATCCTGATAGCCCACAGCGGACATGGACACTTCGACCTTGCCGCCTATGATAGGTACCTGTCGGGTGAGTTGGTGAATTATGCTTATCCCGAGGAAGAAGTAAAGAAGGCCCTGGCCGATCTGCCCAAGGTACCGGTTTGAGAGGGCAAAAAGATTGATTGAACAGTACGACGATAGGATAATTCGATGCCCCAGGGTAGGCGGCGAGATCAATTTTAAGTACTGCCGTTCCGAGAATAATATGTTTCCCTGTGGATGGATGGTCGGTTGCTGGCACAAGCGGATGGATATCAATAAGTTTCTGGAAGACCATTACTCGAATGAAGAGCTTGACCGAATATTTGCTCTCCCAAAGCCTAAAGTGGAAAGCCTGGTGAACTTGATTGAGCAGGCGAAACAGAGGGGGAAAAAGGAATCGTGAAACGAGAGGAGATTTGAATATGGTGCAACGCAGTATAATATCTTTTTTGTTTTTTGTGATGATAACGATAATGCCGGGTACAACGGTCCATGCCTATGATTTACCATCGGTCAATCTGGGATTTACAAGCTTTCTTGACGGAGGCCCTCCCGCCGGACCGGGACTTTACTTTACACAGTACCTTCAGTATTGGCATTCAGAACATTTCACTGACCAGGATGGCGATAGTGCTCTGCCCTCATCTGCAGATGAAGATTTAAATGCCTGGATCAGCCTTTCACAGGTCCTCTACCAGTCAGATCAGGATATATTTTTAGGTGGCAAATGGGGACTTGATGTCATTATTCCTGTTGTGTCTCTTGATTTGGATTATGATACTTCTAATCCCGTTTTTCCCCAGGACAATGGCTCTGGTTTAGGAGATATTCTTATCGGTCCTTATTTGCAATGGGATCCTATTATGGGGAAAAATGGACCAATTTTTATGCACAGGATAGAGTTTCAGATGATATTCCCAACAGGAGAGTATAGTCAAAACAAAGAACTCAATCCCGGCAGCAATTTTTTTTCATTTAATCCCTATTGGGCATGCACTCTATTCATTAGCCCAAAATTGACAGCAAGTACACGTATTCATTACCTCTGGAATAGCAAAAACAATGACCCCGGAAGAAACTACAGGGCCCTGGGAGCCGATGATACCCAAGCTGGTCAAGCTATTCATGCAAATTTTACCGTGGCTTACGAAATTCTTGAAAAACGTCTCAATGTTGGAATTAATGGTTATTACCTTAAACAAATTACTGATACAGAGATGGATGGTAATGATGTTGCCAATTCCAGGGAGCGGGTCCTGGGAATCGGTCCTGGATTAGTCTATCATTTCTCCCGAAATGATCATCTTTTTTTCAATACCTATTTTGAATCCTGTGCAGAAAACCGTCCTGAAGGAACCAGGTTAAATATGCGATGGGTCCATCATTTTTAAACCAAGCCCTAATCCACAAGGCCGCAGCGGATTGTGCGGCTTTGTGTAGCCTATTGTTGAGCGGGCGTTATTTATATGCAACACCTTTGAAAAAGGTTTAAGAGATTAATAAAGTGAGTTGCTTTAATTCTTATGGACCGTTTGAATATTATTACCATCGACGGACCGGCCGGCGCCGGAAAGAGCACTGTCAGTAAAGAGCTGGCAAGGCGTCTAGAATACACGTATCTCGATACAGGTGCCATGTACAGGGCAGTAGCATGGGCTGCCAGGCAAAAAAGAGTGGATGCAAAAGACGAAAAGGCCCTTGCAAAGCTATGTAATGACCTGAAGCTGGAATTCCAGGATGACCGAATCCTGGTGAACGGAGAGGATGTCTCGTCTTTTATTCGTACTCCGGAAATGGATGAGCTTTCTTCTGCGGTTTCCAGATTTGCTGTGGTGAGGGAATATCTGACAGGAATGCAGAGGAAGCTGGGCAGACAGGGTCGATTGGTGGCAGAGGGCAGGGATATGGGCACAGTTGTCTTCCCTCAGGCTGCGTATAAATTTTTTCTTTCAGCCTCTGCCGGGAAGCGGGCCAAACGACGGAAGATGCAGATGGAGAACCAAGAAGATGAGATGGCATACGAAGAGATACTGGCCCAAATTGAGGCCAGGGACCTGGCGGATTCAACTCGCTCCATCGCGCCTTTGCAAGCCGCACCTGATTGTATTGTAATTGACTCCTCCGATTTGACCGTGGAAAATGTCCTTGAAAAAATAGTAACCGAAATGAAGTGTAATCATTCACTTCCCCCCCCCTGACAGCCAACAGCCTTTTCCGGGTTTCAAAGCACAATTTATTGAGAATGCGCCTTTTGGTGCAACCTAAGCTAAGCGTTTAGCTGTTAGCCATTAGCGTTTAGCTTTGAAAAATCAAGACATTACGTTAATTAGAAATAACACCCAACGGGTGAAAGTTTGTAATAGCAAAACATCCTATAATCATTAAACTAATAGCTAACCGCTAAAGGCTAATCGCTCAATTTAAGTGCAACCTTGTCCGCGGTTGAAACCCTGCAAAAGCCTGTCGGCTGCCAGAGAGTGTGAACGGTTACGTTCCGGTCGCACGTTGGGCTGAATACTCCTGGCTGGTACCGAATTGTATACTGTTAATAAATTTTATTAATATTAGTGGGGTATGCTTTATATTAAACTGAACCAGTGCCGCCCCTGCAGATTTTTAAAGTAAATGTCATGATTTGCCGAAGAATAATAACACAAGGGTAGCAGTGCGATATCCGGGTTGATTCTCGACAGGAGACAAAATGGCATTATCTAATACTGAGAAATTAAGCATCAGGAAAAAAGGATTACGATACAATTTTTTAATTGGTGAATTTTTGTTTTTTGTCCTGCCTTTTATTGTTATTTTCTATTTTTTTTATAAAAGAAATACATCTTTTGAATTATATCAGGTAATTATTTTGGTTTTCAGTCTTGTTCTCGTTCTTTCCGGTTTGATTCTTATCCGTCAAATTTTCGATAGATTTATCATGATGGCGACTTCGATCGAGAAGATTGATACAGGTGAAAATTGTTTGATGGATTTACAAAAAGATGCGATAGAATTGCGTGATATAGCAGTCTCGTTTAACAGCATTATGGAAAATTTCCAAAAAACAACTGACAACTTAAGGCTCAGGGTTTTCGAGTTATTTGCTATTAAGGAACTTACTGAAATCGCAAGCAAGAGTTTAAATATTGATGTGTTGCTGAATACACTGCTGGAAAAAACAATGGCGGTTACCAGGGCGCAGAGGGGATCTGTGTTTATGGTTGAATCCGAAAAACAGCGGTTTTGCATAGTAGCATCGAAGGGACTGGAAGCGGGACTGAAAAAAGGTTCTTACATAAATATCAATGAATCCTTGGCACGGCACGTCGTATCTGACAGGAAGCCCCTCCTTATTAAAGACATTGAGACAGATCCAAGGACTTGTAAGCCGAACGATCTTAGATGCGGATCTCCATCATTTTTGAGCATGCCGATTTTCGTGAGAGAAAATCTGATAGCGGTCCTGAATCTCTCTAATAAAGAGACAGAGGAAGTATTTGATGCAGACGATGAACAGATTGTGTTCATAATGATTGGCGGGATTGGATTTGCCCTGGAAAATGCCAAGCTGCATTCAAAACTCGGAGAGCATGTAAAAAGTCTTCAGGAGCGCGCTATAGAACTGACTACTGCCAATAATAGACTTCAAAATGAGATCAGCGAGCGCAAGCGGGTCGAAGAGGATCTGATGAAAGCCAAAAAAGATTCCGAAATTGTGAATCTGGAACTGGTGGAAGTCAATAAAAAGCTCGAACATGCGATCGCCAGGGCCAATAAGATGGCCAAGAAAGCCAAGACGGCAAACAAGGCCAAGAGCGAGTTCCTGGCAAACATGAGTCACGAGATTCGCACTCCAATGAACGGAGTCAATGGTTTTACCGATATGCTGCTTGATACCGATTTGCATGAAGACCAGATCGAATATGCAGAGACTATTAAGAAGAGCGGTGAGGCATTAATCTCCTTGATCAATGATATTCTTGATTTTTCCAAAATCGAGGCAGGTGAGTTGAGTTTTGAGGAAATTGATTTTGATCCGGAGCTTCTTGCTTATGAAGTCTGTGAATTGATCCGTCCAAGGGTTGGATCAAAACCGGTGGAGATCCTGTGCCGTATTGGGGACAATCTTCCTTTATTGGTAAAAGGAGATCCTGGAAGGTTTCGTCAGGTTCTAACTAATTTGATGAGCAATGCCCAAAAATTTACAGTGTCCGGCGAGATTGAACTTTCCCTTGATGTTGAAGAGGAGAAAGATGAACAGATAAAACTTCATGCAACAGTGAGGGATACAGGCATCGGCATCCCGAAAGATAAATTGTCCACTATTTTCATGCCTTTTCATCAGGCTGATGGTTCCATTGCAAGAATGTACGGAGGCACAGGTCTGGGTCTATCGATATGTAAACAGATATCAGAACTGATGGGTGGAGAAGTGTGGGCGGAAAGCCCTGCGGATTGTCGATTGAAAGACAAATTCAAGGCCGAGGACAATCAACGAGCAACCAGTAACCAGTCCCCCGGAAGTATTTTTCATTTTACCGCATGGTTCAGGAAGGGTGAAGATAAAGAATTCATAAGATTCATCCCAGCGTCCCTTTCCGGCAAGAAGGTCCTTACTGTCGATAATAACCAGGCCAACCTGGATATATTAACACACGTTTTGGGGTCAATTGGTATGCGTATTGTGGCCCTTGGAAATAGTGAGAAAGTTGTACCGACTTTGCAAAAGGCCCTGGAGGCTGAAGATCCGTTTGATCTGTGCGTAATTGATATCAAGATGCACGGCATGAGCGGATATGACGTCGCAAAACAGATTCGCAGTTTCAAATCATCAATCATCAATCATCAATCATCAATCCAGGGTCTTCCCCTGCTTGCCTTATCTTCATTGATGGAACGGGAAGCAAAGAGAAGTGAAGACGCAGGATTCGATGGGTTTCTAAATAAGCCGGTTCGCAAAGAGAAGCTGTATCAGATGCTGGAGAGAATAGCAGGAAAGAGAGAAAACAAAGACAAGAAGGATGATATTAAAAGACAGAAAATCCTCACCCAATATTCGGTTCGTGAGGAGATGAAGCATTCTGTGCGTATCCTGTTAGTGGAAGACAACCCTGTAAACCAGAAACTGACAGAGATGATACTGACCAAGGCTGGGTATCTGGTGGATGTGGCCAATAACGGCAGGGAAGGTTTTGAAAAATATACGCAATCTCCTGATGATTTTGACCTGATCTTCATGGATGTCCAGATGGCGGAGATGGATGGACTGGAAGCAACAAAGGCAATCCGAAAATATGAAGAACAACCAGCAACCCGTCATGTTCCGATCGTTGCCATGACCGCCTATGCAATGAAGGGCGACAGGGAAATGTGTCTTGAAGCAGGTATGGATGATTATATGACAAAGCCGATTAAAAGGGAGATTGTCTTTGGGAGTATTGAGAAGTGGGTTTTTGGGAAAAACTGATGATTGTTTCTCAATCCTTCATTTTCTCAATTTTTTTCACTAATCTTATTCTTTCTTCATAAGCACGTTTCACAATTTTTACGTCTGCAATGAAGTGATCTATTTCTTGCATTGTAAGGGCTTGTGGTCCGTCGCACAGGGCGACTTCCGGCTTTGGATGACATTCCACCATAATCATATTTGCACCGGCGATTACGCCTTGGGCAGTAGCGTGAAAGATGTCGAGCAGGCCGTCAGGTGCGCGGTCCTTGGAGCCGACGGAATGGGTCGGGTCAATACATACAGGGAGTCGGGTCAGTCTTTTCACAACCGGAACATGGGTAAAGTCAACCAGGTTACGATGGGGTTCTCCCATTCCGGTTTTAATTCCCCGCAAACATATTACGATATTGCGGTTTCCCTCACTGGCAATATACTCGCAGGCGTTTAATGACTCTTCCAGGCTGAGCCCCATGCCCCGTTTGTACAATACAGGGAACTCATGCTGAGATCCCACAGCCTTGAGAAGCTCAAAATTCTGGGCATTTCTTGTACCTGTCTGCAGCATCACTCCTGTGGGATGTCCTGTCTGTTTCAGGGCGTTCATAATTTCTTCGATATGTATGGCCCTGAGCACCTCCATGGCCACTACCTTTATTCCGTATTTCCCGGCAAGTTCAAAGACCCATGGCAGACATGATTTCCCATGACCCTGGAAGTCATAAGGGCTGGTTCGGGGTTTGTAGGCACCCATGCGGGCAGTGGTAATATTCAGCTTTTGAAGTTTTTTGAAGATTATTTCTACGTGCTCAGGGGTGTCTACAGCACAGAGCCCGATGAAGATATGGAGGCAGTCTTGGTTGAATGCAATCCCGTTATACTCGAAGCCAATTTGGCCTAACTGTCCGCCATGTCGGCCTATCAAGCGATATTTACTTGAAACCCTTATTACTTTTTCAACACCTGGCATACGCTCCAGGGTCTCGGAAGGCATGTCATGAGTAGGGCCGATCAGGTAAACTTCCGTCACTACCCGGATGGTGCCATGCACATCTGAAATCCTGGGCTTGATGTCGGGAAACTGGCGAACATAGTTCATAATTTGAGACACTTCAGTGCTATCGGGGCCGATACCAGGTTTTAAGATTATGATCATTGGTTTTACCTCTTGTTACCGTTTACCGCAGAGAACGCAGAAAGACAATTTTTTTTGTGGTATATAGTAATACAAGAATGATAATTCGGCATCCTTTATATAGGCATAAAAGTAGGTTACATTTTTCAACGAAAGTTTTATGGGCTGGATCTAGTATCTATTCGTCGATACATGAAGGCCCTGGAGTCCCGGTTATTTTCACTCTATATGGCTCAGAATTATGAAAAAAGTAATGATTAAGGGTGCAACAGAGCAGTGGTCTGATTGGCGCCGGCAGTTTTCAAATCGGATTAAGGGACTTGATGTACTGTCAGGGTTGTTGCAACTTACGTCCCCTGAGAAAGAAATTTATAGAGATGTCATAGCACAATACAGGTATGCAGTTACGCCATATTATTTGTCCCTGATCGACTGGTCAGATCCGGATGATCCTATCAGAAAGCAGTGCATTCCTGACCCCAGGGAGATAAGTTTTTCGCTTCCGGGTTCAGGAGAAGACCCCCTGGACGAACGGGCGCACATGCCGGTCCCCGGTCTGATTCACAGATATCCTGACCGTGTATTGGCCATGGTAACCGGCACATGTGCTGTGTTCTGCCGTCATTGCAACAGGAAACGTACATGGAAAAATCCGGAGGCCGGCAGTACAAAAGATGCCCTTTATCGTATGGTGGACTATGTTGCAGGCAGCCCCGGTGTGCGTGAAGTCATTGTCTCTGGTGGAGATCCCCTGACAATGCCTCTGAAGCTGCTGGATGATCTTTTAAAGGCATTTAGAGAAATTCCTCATGTGGAGGTGTTGCGAATTGGTACCAGGATTCCTGTAGTTCTTCCCATGCGCATAACCGACGATTTGTGCCAGATGCTGGCTAGGCACCGTCCCCTCTGGATAAATACTCATTTCAATCATCCCGGAGAGATCACCCCTGAGTCCACAAAGGCGTGCGAAAGGCTCCTCAAGGCAGGGATACCAGTGTCTAATCAGACCGTGTTGTTGAAAGGGGTCAATGATTCCCTGGAAGTTATTCGAGATCTGTGCCGCGGGCTTCAGAGGATCATGGTAAGACCTTACTATCTCTTCCACTGTGATGCAGTGCAGGGGACAGATCACTTTCGGACAGATATCAGAAAGGGTGTGGAAATTATTCAGGGACTGTGGGGCAAAATAGGTGGTCTGTGTATCCCGAACTATGTTGTGGATCTTCCCTGTGGTGGAGGGAAGGCCCTGATGATACCTTCATCTTTGCTTGAATTCGGCAAAAATGAGGCAATGTTTCGGACCTTTGAAGGAAAAATAGTGCGGTATCCGTGTCCTGAAGGGGCAGACGCTGGAAAGTTAATCAACCCTTGATGCAGGCCATGGGTCTCAGCTTTGCCACTTTTCTTGCAAGTCCTGCTTTGTGTGTGGAATCCACTACACTTGTAACATCTTTGTATGCTTCAGGTGCCTCTTCTGCCGCACCCCGGTAACTCGCTGCCCGTATGAGGATACCCCTGTGGGCCAGTTCGGCGATTATCTTCCTGCCTTTCCAGCGTTTCAGCGCGGCCCTTCGACTCATTGAACGGCCTGCGCCATGGCAGGCAGAACCCCAGGCCAGTGCTTCCCCGGTTTCTTGACCTACAAGAATATAGGAACATGTCCCCATAGTCCCGCCTATGAGCACAGGTTGACCGACGTCCCTGAATGCATCAGGTATCTCGGCTCTACCTGGACCAAAGGCCCTGGTAGCTCCTTTCCTGTGGACATAAAGGCGTTTCACCTCGCCATTTACCCTGTGTTCTTCGATCTTGCATGTATTGTGGCTGACATCATAAAGGTTTTTCACTGCGGCTTTTGGAAATATTTCATGGAAAACCCGGCGGGTGAGATGAGTAATTACCTGCCGATTGGCAAGTGCACAGTTTACCCCACAGGCCATGGCCTTGTAATATCTCTCTCCTTCAGGAGATTTTATTGGGGCGCACACAAGCTCCCTTTCTTTGATTGGAATCTGATACTTCTTGCCGGCCTTACCAAGTACCTGAAGGTAATCAGTACCGATCTGATGCCCAAGCGCCCTGGAGCCACAGTGGATTGCCACTATTACATCTCCCTGTTTCAAACCAAAGGCCTTGGCCGAAGGCTGATGAAAGATCTCTTCCACATACTGTATTTCCACATAATGGTTTCCTGAACCAAGGGTCCCAACCTGCCTGTACTGGCGGCGTTTGGCAATATCTGAGACACAGGAAGGGTCAGCCCCTTCCAATTTTCCCTCCTCTTCAGTGTGGGTCAGGTCTTCTGGAAGCCCATAACCCATCTCCACTGCCCATTGGGCGCCTCCTGTGAGAACATCGTCCAGTTCGGCAGGTTTAAGCCTGATTTTGCCTTCAGAGCCCACACCGGATGGAACAACCTGGAAGAGTCGATCAATCAGGGATTCAAGAAGGGGCAGGACCTCGTCTCGCGTGAGACCGGTCAGCAGGTTTCTGACTCCGCAGGAAATATCATAGCCGACTCCGCCCACTGAGATAATACCGCCGTCATCCGGATCAAAGGCTGCTACTCCGCCAATGGGAAAACCATAACCCCAATGGGCATCAGGCATGGCAATGGCAGCCTTCACAATCCCCGGCAATGAGGCCACGTTGCTGAGCTGTTCACGAACCTTTTCATCCATCTCAGAGACCAGGTCCTCACTGGCGAAGATGAGACCAGGTACCCTCATGTCCTTATTCCTTGGGATCTCCCACTGATATTCTCCGAGTCGTTTTAGCTGTTTAAGCTCCATTGCTTACCTCGAAATTATTTTGAAAGATGAACGTCCAACATCGAACGTCCAACGTCGAATGAAAAACAAATATCCAATACCGAACATTCAACGGCTATTTCTGTTTCTTCTCAGCCGTTTTGATAAAGAGGGGAGCAGCCTTTCTTCCAGGGCATAAGTCCTTTCCCCATTCAACATTCGATGTTGGACGTTCGATGTTCGATGTTCATTAGTTTCACACATCCACAACACACTGGGCGATCCACCAGTCTCCATCTTGCCTGACTGCAAGTTCGGTGAAGGTTGCT
>JAYEMY010000206.1:0-2809 GCA_034718455.1 Thermodesulfobacteriota bacterium | reverse complement strand
AGGCGAGCCACACTTTTCACACAGGTAAGACCCTTCAGAACCGCAACCAGTTGGACAACAATCGCCGGGGTTGACAGGGCAAAACCAGATTAAATAATCATAACCCGCTTCAACATTAAGACTACCAATCTCGGTGCTATCACATCCTATGGCTTTATACGAATAAGAGCCTGGTGGTACCCCTTCAAAATATAATGCAGTGTAACAGCTAAGCTTTGAGGGGTGTTCTAGTCCTCCAAATGTAACCGTAAGGGAACAATTGTATTCAGTACAAAAATAAACGCCTGCAAAAGCATTTGCACTATCAAGTTGCTCCCGTTTCAGATACATGCCTTGCTTGAGAAAATCCTCGTTATTTTCAGCCTCTTCTTTTGGAATTTGCTCATACTTTGATAGACCGGGAAAAAATATCTCTACGTTCTTGTCTGAACAGATTAAATCATCAAGAGAATTTGTTCCCGGAATTTTAAACCTGCTCTCTTCATACTTTTGGATTTGATTGGATTTTAGCAGATCTCCATTTGTTTGATCCTGTACTTCCGAGCCATCCTTGATCGGGTGAGCACGAAAAGGCTCCCTTACGAATTTCACTTCCGGCCAGCTTGCTGCCTCTTCCAGGGCTTCAACCGGAAGCAGGACTTGCAAAAGATTATGGAAGTCGAGCTCAACCTTTCCGCCGGCATGGATGATCCTGTCTCTTAAACTATCTATTATTCCCTCGGCTACGGGCTCATGGGAATCGGTTTTAATTTCAATCACTACCTGGATCAAATCATCTTTTACCTTCATACCCCTTTCTTTTGCAAAGGCATTTACACTGAACTCGGCATTGTGTTTGCGAGCAGACACCAACTGATTCAGGGAAGAAGAGAGCTTAGGATTTTTGGATTTGAGTTCAGAAAAAGGGACTTCTTTTCCTGTAGCAGAATTTTTTACGAGTGTGTTTTCCTTTATGAATAGATCCATAGCAAGCAAAGAATCCGTATATATTCCATCTGCTACATCAAAATGAAATGGAGATATTGTAAAAATGGCTAATACCACAAAGAAAAATACCAACCTCAGTGAACCCATAATGTTATTGCTAAAAATAAACCTCTTCATGCTTTTTCTCCTTATGATTCGCATAGAAACGACCCCAGGCCGCGTCAACAGGCCCTTTTTCATTCAGATACTAAATATACTCTTAAGCCGTCCTCTTAAAAACCGAACGGGATGAAATGTCACGGGTTTAAGTGGCGAGGGTAGCGTGAATCCAGCCGCGTCAAATTCCCATAGTTGCGCCAGAGAATAACTTAATTCATGGATATGGGCTCCGGAGAGTCCCCGTTTTTGCGATTCCAGCCACAGGGGTACCTGGTGTGGCTGAAGCCTCAGAATAGTGTATAAGGCAGTGTCCAAGGCCACAGGATTTGACGATGCTCCGAGCAGGGACAGGTCGAACGGATCTCCATCAATGGGGCCGGTTCGCTGCATGGCCACCACTGCATCAACCAAGCTCACAGTTTCCGGCAGCACTTGCATAAGTTCAATAAGTAAACTCTCAAAGAGGTTAGATATATCACCGTATTGACAGTGCGCCAGAGCCTTGCGAAAACCTGCCACGCATCCGAAAAAATTTTTTACTGCCGCTGTGACTCGTAACTGAGAGTGGGCTTTGAGCTTGGCTACATTAACGATCAAATCCTTCTCCAGGGCCTTTTGTGAAATGCCTATGGATATCCCGGATGCAAGACGAATTTTCGTGGGTCGGCTCAAGTTGATGATTTCAATCGGCAAACCATTGAGTGCTTCTGCAAGGCCGTTTGCATTTGCCACCTTTTTGGCAGTACCGAAGGCTGGAGAATCGCCCACGCTGACCCTGGCCCCATGGTCCAGTAAATATTCACAGACTGCCTTGACTACAAGTGGGTGGGTAGTGGCCAGGACTTTTTTCGGCGTGAGCAGATTGGGCTTGATCAGTATTCGAATGCCTATAGGGGGACGGCACCTGATAGTTTCTAAGAGCATTCCTACTGACCTTCGGACAGACTCCGCCTCGTATTTGCTGACCCGGCAGAGAGCTACTGGAATTGCCATGGATTAGTTATTCCGATGCAGACCCCAGGGCATGGTTCTTTGCTAAAAGGGCAATGCCTGTCACTATTGTTTAGAGAAGCGTTCAAAGGATACCCCGTCTCCTTTTTCAATTCTGAACCGCCTGCCGGTGTGATTACGAGAACAGTAGATCCAGATCCTCCCTGGACAACTGCCGTAGCATGTCCTGCCCACCGCTCAGGATGGCGCTGACCAGTTCCCGCTTCTTCTCCTGCAAAGCAAGGACCTTCTCTTCTACTGTTTCGGCTGTAATGAAACGATAGGTAAATACTTTTTTGTCCTGTCCGATGCGGTGGGTTCGATCGACCGCTTGAAGTTCAACTGCCGGGTTCCACCACGGATCTACAATAAAGACATAATCCGCTGCTGTGAGATTAAGCCCCAGACCGCCGGCCTTAAGGCTGATAAGGAAAAGTTTTATATCTTCGTTGTCTTGAAAACAGCGTACCCTGTCTTTACGTCTTGCCTGGGGCGTCCTCCCATCAAGGTACTCATATATTATGCCGGCATCATCCAGGGAGCGACGGATCAGGCCCAGCATTTTGGTGAATTGGGAAAAGACCAGGGCCTTATGTCCACCGGAAATGGCCTCTTTTATCAATGTCATGAGATTGTCCAGCTTGCCTGATCCTGCGCTATCCTCTCCGATAAGGGCAGGGTGGTTGGCTGCCTGGCGAAGCCTGAGGAGTCCCTCCAGTATCTTTATGCGGCT
>JAYEMY010000205.1:0-11249 GCA_034718455.1 Thermodesulfobacteriota bacterium | reverse complement strand
TCCAGATAATGATGCTGGTCCTTGAGACAGCAATGCTCGGGACCTTTGTATCGCTGGATCTCTTTCTCTTCTATGTATTCTGGGAAATTATGCTCATTCCCATGTGGCTGATCATAGGTGTGTGGGGTGGAGAACGAAGGATATATGCTGCAATAAAGTTTTTCCTCTTTACTGCAGTTGGATCGTTCCTCATGTTGGTGTGTATCATCGGACTTGTTTATTTCCATAATCAGCAAACCGGTGAGCTGACCTTTAACCTGCTCTCTCTATACAACACGGATCTTGCGAGGACGTATGAGTTACTCTTCTTTGCGGCCTTTGCCCTGGCCTTTGCAATCAAGGTCCCGATGTTCCCTTTCCACACATGGTTGCCGGATGCCCACGTTGAAGCACCAACCGCCGGGTCGGTAATTCTGGCAGGTATTCTTCTGAAGATGGGTACGTATGGGTTTTTCCGGTTTGCAATGCCTCTCTTCCCTGAAGGGTCGGCTTTCTTTACTCCGCTTATTGTAGTTCTCTCGATTATCGGCATTATTTACGGGGCAATGGTGGCCATGGTTCAGCCGGATATCAAGAAGCTGGTGGCCTATTCATCCGTGTCGCACCTTGGTTATTGCATGATAGGGCTTTTTGTTTTGAACCGTCATGGTGTTGAGGGTTCGATCCTCCAGATGATCAACCACGGCATTTCTACCGGCGCTTTGTTCCTCTTGGTAGGTGTAGTCTATGAAAGACGCCATACCCGTATGATAGCGGAATACGGAGGAATTTGCAGACCCATGCCTATTTATGCCTCTATCTTTTTCCTTATAACCCTGTCAAGTGTGGGATTTCCTACCACTAACGGGTTTATTGGTGAATTTCTTATCCTGTTAGGGGTCTTTGAGGTGAATAAGTTTTATGCTGTATTGGCTGCGACTGGTGTGGTCCTTGGGGCAATTTATATGTTGTGGATGTTTCAGAGGGTCTTTTACGGTAGGGTCTCAAATCCCAAGAATGAAAAACTTAAGGACTTGAATCGCAGGGAATTGGCATATCTCCTACCTCTGGTTGCACTGGTATTCTGGATAGGCCTGTATCCCAATTTCTTCCTGAGCAAGATGCACAGCTCCGTGGACCACTTTATCAGTCAGGTCAAGATAGATGAACCTGCCTCCCCAGGTGCGGTTGTAGAGCATCATGCCTCTGTTGACAAGACGCCTTTATCTGTGAATGCGGCTAAGGAGTAATGAATATGAGCGATCTCGGATTTTCCTTTAGTCTGAGTCAACTATGGCAGGTAGCTGGTGGCCAGATAATCCTACTTATCGCCGGTCTACTACTTATTTTTGTTGATCTTTGGCTGTCATCGGATGAGAAACCGGACCATGTAGCAACAATGGGTTGGCTTACTGCTCTGAGCTTTTTAGTTGCGTTGAAGTATATGACTTGCACTGGGAGGACACTCAATGAAATAGTCTTGGTTGATGTTTTCTCTACAGAGAAATTTGCAATATTCGTGTCGGCCATAGTATTGATGGCAGGCATATTCGCGAGCCTGATGAGTATAGGCTATTTGCGGAACAATAAATTGGTTAGATCAGAATATTTCATACTGCTTGTGTTTGCGGTTTATGGCACCATAGCCATGGTCCAGTCAGTTGATCTGCTCATGATGTTTATTGCTCTTGAGGTGATGTCCCTTTCGGTATATGTCCTGGCTGCATACCTGAAGAACGACAGGAGATCACAGGAGGGGGCACTTAAGTATTTCCTTCTTGGGAGCTTCGGGTCTGCGTTCTTCCTCTTCGGGGTTGCGTTGATCTATGGATTGACCGGTACTGTCAATATCACAAAGATTGCTCAGATACTGTCCGCAGGTCCTCTTCTTGAGAACCCCGGGGTGCTTATTGCTATGGCAATGCTGATGTCAGGTCTGTTCTTCAAAATGGCCCTTGTACCCTTCCATATGTGGACTCCGGATGTCTATGAGGGTAGCCCTGCGATTATAACCGGTTTTATGGCGACAGCAGTGAAGGCAGGGGCCTTTGGGATATTTATCAAGCTCTTATATGTTACTTTTACTCCGATTCTTGCGCATAGCGGGCAACCTGAGTTTCAATCCACAGTCAACCTTGCAGCCTTGGCAGTCTACTGGAAACCCCTGTTATGGTGGCTGGCCCTTATTACCATGTTTGTGGGCAACCTGGTTGCTGTGTCTCAACAGAATGTGAAGCGCATGCTGGCCTATTCATCAATTGCCCATGCAGGGTACATGGTTTTAGGAATTCTTGCTGCCAATGATGAAGGTCGCATGGGTGTTCTGTTTTACCTCTTTGCGTATATGCTCATGAACTTCGGGGCCTTTGGCGTACTTTATCTGTTGGATGGTCAGGAAGGAAAAGCCCAGACTCTTGACGATTACAAAGGGTTGGGGTTCAAGTATCCTGCTCTCAGTTTCCTGATGGCCTTGTTCCTGGTTTCCATGGCGGGGCTTCCTCCCACTGCCGGTTTTATCGGTAAGTTCTACTTATTTGCAGCGGCCATAAAAGAAGGATATTTCGTGCTTGCAGCCTTGGGTATAATGACCTGTGTTATCGGGGCATATTACTACCTGCGGGTGATATGGATGTTGTATATGGTGGAGCCATCCAGGGAGGTAGTGGCAGGCACAGTGGGTGTTCCGTCAATGATAGCGTTGATTGCTGCAGCTTTGGGGATCATGTATCTTGGAATATTACCCGAAGGGCTGGCACAAGTGGCGAACGCGGCCCAGCAAAGCCTTGCTATGGTCTTTTAGCAACAGTTGATTTTTTGCATATACTATAGTTTTTCCTTGTCTGTGCCGGAGTCACGGCAGACAGGTTTTCGCTGAACCCTGAACCTGTGAACGGTTACTAAAATTGTCGGTTAGGCCCACTGACCATTTCCCTGGCTAGGCTAAAGCACCATCAGCATCTTGTCATAACCGACCAGGTATTCACTATGCCTCTTTCTCAGGAAAACCCATGACTGATTTACTACCTGCAATATGGGAAATTTTAGTAACTTCTCAATAAGTCCGGGCAAACATATTTTGCGGAGTCAATGTCTCTGAAAAGGAGTTCTTGCCTCTTGTTGCCTTCAACAAGATCTGATCCTGTCACTGGACGACATCGCCATACTAAAAAACCAGAAACCCAAGCCTAAAATTAAACCATACAATCTCGAAAATCGTTCTGATAAAAAGAAGAAAAATCTTACAATCCATAAAACCATTCTCAACCAGGCGAATGTCCTTGTACATGTCTGCATAGGCACATGGTTTGCTATACTGGAAGCCATAAAGGCATTTGATCCTGAAGCTGATCCCGGCTACGTGGCACCCATGACTCCCGAGAGACTCCTGCTCTCCCTTCCATCCCTCCTGGAATAACATTTAAAGACTAATAGTTCAAATTAGATAACAATGATACCCAAAAGACCAAAAATATACCAAGCCAACTTCAAGGGATCGCACTGGAGAGACTATCAGAGAAAACTGAAAAGGACCGCCTCAATCAATAAAATTATCAAAAACATACCTAAATACTCTGCTGTCCTTCTCACTATACTTATTTTGGTTTGCGGAACAATCAGTGGTCTTAGCGGAATTGCATGTCATCATACTCAGACACTTAATAGTAACACACAAGATAACAAAGCTGATGTTCATCACAGTCAAAAGAAATTAATAACCAAAAGGGATGTTCAGTTTCTGATTGACAGTGAATCCTTTGTAAATCTTAATGAAAAGGTTTTTTGTTTTATTTTCAATGAACAAAATTTCAGAGTTGACACGAGTCTTGATATTTCCCTACAGCAATTCATGCTGGATAATTTGGATCAATCCACGGCTCGATACATCGGAATTGTGGCCATGGATCCAACTACAGGCAGAATATTATCAATGGTGAGTTATGATAAAATAGACCCACATAACAATCCATGTATCGACAACAGATTTCCTGCCGCCAGTATTTTTAAAATAGTTACTGCCGCTGCAGCTATTGAAGAATGTAATTTTAATTCAGGCTCCATACTTAAATACAATGGCGGGAAACACACATTATATAAATCCCAGCTTAAAAAACGGACAAACAGATACACCAACAGGATAACATTCAGGGACTCATTTGCTCAATCCGTTAATCCGGTGTTTGGAAAAATCGGTTCGCTTTATCTTGGAAAAACCATTTTAGAAAACTATGCTGAGGCCTTTGGATTCAACCAAAATATTGATTTTGAGATTCCAGTTGTTTTAAGTTCTGTTTCATTATCTGACGAACCTTATCAGTGGGCTGAAATTGCCTGCGGATTCAACCACGAGACCACATTATCTCCCCTCCACGGAGCATTGATAACATCGGTAATTCTCAACCAAGGCAGGCTGGTAGAACCCACAATTGTCGATCAGATAACTGATAAAGCCGGACAGGTCATTTATCACAGCCATTTGATCACCCTTAATCAGGCTATTACACCCAAGTCAGCAAAGGTTGTTAATAATCTCATGGAGGCCACAATAAAATTCGGCACTTGCAGAAAGGCCTTCAGGGATTACCGAAAAGACCAAATTCTTTCCAAACTTAATATAGGTGGCAAAAGCGGCTCCCTTGACAACAAAGCCCATGATGCCCGCTATGACTGGTTTGTGGGATATGCAGAGGAAAAAGATGGACCTGGAAAGCTTGTCATATCAGTTATTGTAGCCCATGAAAAATTTATAGGCACAAGAGCAGGTCATTATGCACGTATTGCAATGAAACAATATTTCCGTAATTACTTTGCAAAAAAAGATGAAAAAGTGCCTTTTGTAAGGCAAATATGCCGTCATTATGATCCACAATCAACTTTTTTAGACATCACAGAATAGGGAACTATCCTGCAATTTGGCTTTCATGCTTTTGTACGATCGTTCTTGGAATCAAAGAGGAGACCATTCTCAAAGTGGGGTTTCGTTCAGGCACTACTTAGTGTCTTGTAGCATGGGAAAAAAGAAGGAGGCCCCGGCGGATTTAAGCCGAGGCCTCACAAGAGGAGAAGAAGGGCTTTGGAAAGCCATTCTAAGGAGGTATTTAATTTATCGGAAAAATACCTGAGGGACTTTAATTTTTTCTCATTTTTTTTCTCATTTTTTTTCTTGCCCTATTATAGTACATGGTCAATCTGTCCCTGAAGCCACAATGGGCGGGGGAATAAGGCAGTATTTCTAATTTCTAATTTCCAGTTTCAACATAGACATTTAATTCGATAATACACTTTTTTTCTGAAAAAGTGTAAACTGGTGAATTAAAGATGCCAAAAATATCATACTACAGGATACCAAGCGCAATCTGTGCCAAGCCGCAGGTGTGGTGGGGCGCATTCACATGTTTGGGGACCTAGAATTGAGTAATGAACATCGAACGTTGAATGGGAAAAGATGAAGAAACAAAAATAGCTGTTGAACGTGTGAATGCGCCCGGTGTAGTATGAAAAATTACAGGAGATTTTGCGTTCGTGAAGATTACTACCTCTGAAATTGAACATGTGGCCCACTTGGCCTGGCTCAGCTTTGATCCGTCTGAAATTAAAAACTTCAGCAGACAACTAAACGACATACTAGAATATATAAGCAAATTAGAAGAGCTGGACACGGGCCGGGTTGAGCCCACTACCCATGCACTGGAACTTACGAATGCTTTTAGAAAAGATGAAGTAAGGTCCTCTTTGCCGGTTGAAAAAATTTTCTCCAACGCACCTGAACAGGAAAATGGGAGATTTGTGGTGCCAAAAATTATCTAATTGTTGTATTCAAGGCGCGAGCATAACGGGTTATGTGATCGACGAGCAACGAAGAAGACGGCAAAAAAGACATTAATTTATTTAAGTTATTTATTGTACGTTCCTAAGGAAATACAAGATGCCAAGTCTGATTGATCTGAGCATATATGAGCTTCACGACATCCTCAGCAGGAGAGATGTTTCCGCAGTCGAGGTCACAAGGGCCTATCTGGACAGGATAGGTGAGGTTGATCCAAAAATCAGGGCTTATCTGACAATAACCGCCGACAAAGCGCTGATCCAGGCGGAGGAGGCAGACAGACGCCTTAAAAAAGCAGACGACATTACTCCTCTTACGGGAATTCCTATGGGTATTAAGGATGTTATCTGTACCAGAGGGGTTAGGACCACATGTGGATCTAAAATACTTGAAAACTTTGTACCACCCTATAATGCCACAGTAATGGAAAAACTCGAGGCCCATGGGGCGGTAATGCTGGGTAAATTAAATATGGATGAGTTTGCCATGGGATCATCCACGGAGAACTCTGCCTATCATCCTACTCACAATCCCTGGGACCTTAAACGAATCCCTGGTGGATCAAGCGGTGGTTCAGCAGCATCTGTTGCTGCCAGGGCCTGTGCAGGTTCATTGGGCTCGGATACAGGCGGATCTGTACGCCAACCTGCCTCATACTGTGGTGTTGTAGGTATGAAACCTACGTATGGCACAGTATCGAGATTCGGTCTTGTGGCCTTTGCCTCTTCACTTGATCAGATAGGACCCATTTCAAGGGACGTTACTGATTGCGCCCTGCTGTTAAACGCCATATCCGGCTATGATACCAGGGATTCCACCTCAGTACCCAGAGACGTACCTGACTACACCGGTTCCCTGATGCCGGGTCTTAAAAATTATACATTAGGAATCCCCAAGGAATATTTTATTCCGGGCCTTGACCCGGAGGTGGAAAAGGCTGTTAAGCATGCTGTTTCCGCCATGGAATCACAGGGGGCCGAAGTGGTGGAGGTAAGCCTTCCTCATACCGAGTATGCAGTTGCCACATACTACATTATCGCCCCTGCCGAGGCATCTTCCAATCTCTCACGTTACGATGGAGTAAAGTACGGATTACGTGCGCCGGACTATAAAAACCTTATGGATATGTATAAAAAGACCCGGTCTCTGGGTTTCGGCCCGGAGGTCAAGAGGAGGATAATGATAGGGACCTATTCCCTTTCAGCCGGATACTACGATGCATATTATAAAAAGGCCTCCCAGGTCCGGACTCTTATCACCCAGGACTTTAAAAAGGCATTTGAAAAATGTGATGTGATTGCCGCCCCTGTTGCTCCGACTACAGCGTTTAGGCTTGGAGAGAAAGCAGACGACCCGCTTCAGATGTACCTGTCTGATATCTTTACAATTCCGGTAAACCTGGCAGGTATCCCCGGGATCTCCGTGCCCTGCGGCTTAAATAGCAGCGGGCTCCCTATAGGACTTCAATTAATGGCAGGACACTTTGAGGAAAAAAAGCTCCTCACTGTTGCATATAACCTGGAGATGGCTCTAGGCCGCTGTGAGAACTGGCCTATACCCTGACACTCTTCCCTCTGGTCCACCAGAGGATTATCCCAAGCGCAAGAAACACCAGGCTCAACAACTGCCCCATGGTTACCCAGCTTAAAAAGACATAGCCTATCTGTGGATCCGGTTCTCGAAAGAATTCAACCACTATGCGACATATGGCATAGAGGACCAGGAAAAGGGCCAGCTTCCTCCCGCATGGCCACACCTTGCGACGGAGAGGCCACAGGACAAGAAAAAGCAAAAGCCCCTCAAGCAGGGCCTCGTAAAGCTGAGACGGATGCCGGGGCACCTGCCCTCCCTGGGGAAAGACCATGGCCCAGGGCACATCCGCGGGGCGGCCGAACAGCTCTCCGTTAATAAAATTCCCTATACGTCCCAGGCCAAGGCCCACTGGCGCAGTAACCACAAAGCGATCAGACCACTTCCAGAAGTCCAAATCATGCTTGTTACAATATATCCATCCGGAAAAAACAACTCCTGCCACTCCTCCATGAAAGGACATGCCTCCGTGCCAGACAGCAAATATTTCTAAAGGATGCTCAAGAAAGTAGGAAAAGTTGTAAAATAGTACATAGCCCAACCTGCCTCCCAAAATGATCCCTAAAACCAGAGAGAATAAAATTCCCTCCAGTTGACTCAATTGAGATGCAGCGGAAGGCCCCTGATATTGGGAGCCGGAAAGGGTGTTTTGACACTCTTCAAGAATCTGCTTTCGCACCAACAGGTAAGCGGCCCCGAAACTGAACAGGTACATAAGGCCGTACCAGTGAATACCTATTGGACCAATACGGATTATTACCGGATCAATATCCGGAAAAGCAAGCATCGACCCTATTGTTTCTCCTTGCGATCGCTAAGGGTAATGACTTTCGAGCCGCCGGTCGGCTTAGGTTGGTCCGGCCCCTTATCCTTACCGGTTTTCTGAGGAGAGACACCCTGCTTGAGTAAGACAGCCTCTAACAGATGATGATACTGCTGAATCAGCTTAGGATTAATGTCTGACTCCAGGACAAAAAAGGATACCCGGGTCCGCTGTATCCGGATAGAAGAGACCGTCATGGCTGTGAGAACGTGGGGATGGACAACAGGACCATGCTTCTGATCATATAACACGGTACACGGGAAGTAGAGATCAAAAAAAGCCGCCTTTTCCAGAGCGAAGAGAACAGTCTCGGTCTGACGGTTGTATCTGATCTCTCCTAATATCAGTCCAAGCCCATCTACTTCTATCAAGACCAGCTCCTTGGCATTTTGACGCAGCTTCATACGTGGATCTCCTCAGATTCTGATATTAAACGCTTGGTAGGTTGAGGACGCCGCTTCCTTCTGTGGGATTTCTTTAAAGGCTTTGGTCCTAGACGGAGATGTGGATCAGGACCAATGACTGGTTGCCCCAAGACCTCCTGCACTAAATCATAAAACATGATGGACTCCCGGAACGTGGCCTTGTTCCAAACACGCTTGGGCCACTTACCCTTTGCAAGACATAGAGAGATGTTCCACTGGCCGGCCAGGATCTGAGCTGCCATGTCTCTTATAAATCTCCTGAAATCATAAGGATAGAGAATCTCTCTCAACATGGACCTTACTTCATAAGTAGGCCACTTCAGACGCTCAACCTTAAGAGCTTTCCACTCTGGTGTTACACAGAGCCGAGGGTACACGAAGAGGGCCAGCATAATGGCCTCACCGACTTCGAAACCATCATTTACCATGCGATCAAGATGCCCAAGAAGCCCGAAAAGCAACTTTCGAACCAGTCCCTTTTCCTTACCTTCAAGGGCTGAAACATAACCGGAAAAGACCGAGGCAAACAGCCCGCTCTTAAGCATAAGCTCGGCCCATGGCCTGCTGTATCCGGAACGTAAATCTTTGAGCCACTCATCCCTTACCCTAGAAATTGCACATAGACGAAGCTTATCGCTGTGCCTGAGCAGGCTCTCCCAGGTATTGGTCTCTATTGTAAAACCAGTCCTGGCCGCGTGTCTTACAGCACGCATCATCCTCACAGGGTCCTTCAGGCATCTGTGTTCCGGATCATTACCTATGAACCTGATGATCCCCTGTTTAAGGTCTGACATGCCCCCTACGTAATCAATTATACTGAAGTCTGCGATATTATAGAAAAGTCCATTGATAGTGAGGTCTCTGCGAAAGGCATCCTCCTGAGGAGAACCAAAGATATGGATATCCCCAATCCCCTCACGCATAGCTTCCCGGTCATCGTAATCACTCCGGCACCTGAAGGTTGACACCTCAATTATTTTCCCACCTCGGAAATACACGTGAACCAGCCTGAAACGCCGGCCTATGATCCGGCTGTTACGAAAAAGTTTCTTCAGCTCTTCCGGCCTGGCGTTAGTTCCAATATCAAAATCCTTTGGTCGCCTGCCAAGGAGCAAATCCCTCACACTCCCGCCAACAAGATAGGCTATGTAGCCATTGTCCTTCAGACAGTAAAGGACCTTCAATGCCTCCCTGTCTATATCTTTCCGGCTGACACAGTGTTCCGGACGGGAAATTATCCCGGGATGGTTTCCCTGGTCCCCAAATAGACTGGGTTGCTCAGCGGGTAAGCGTTGGGCCGACTGTGCAGATGCAAAAGTGCCCTTTTTGTGAAACCTTTTTTTACGGCTGTATTTATTGGCTTTTGATGAGGGTTTTGACATAAATGATCTAAGAATTGTTGCTATCTGATCCGGATAAACCGGAATAGTGCCTAAAGTGAGCTAAAGTTTAAAGTGCCTAAAGTTAAGGTATCGCTTCGCTCTGTCTATTTATATTAACCGCGCTGAAAGCGCGCACCACAACTTTAGGCACTTTAAACTCGATCAGTAAGCCTCTCATCTATCAATTCAGCCACTCTTTCACCGGACAATAACATGCCCCCGAAAATAGGCCCCATGCGAAACGACCCAAAGGTGGCGTTAGCTGCCATGCCGGCGACAAAGACGCCAGGGAAGGCCTCCTTGGTATTCTCCAACGTAGTATTCTCGGCGACCTCTGCCCACATGGACCGCTCTCCCATTATTTCCCCTGTATCTGTGAGAAGCCTTTCGCCTGTTTTATTCTGTATGACCCTGAGGACCTCTGTGTCATGACCAGTGCTCTCTACAACATATCCGGCCCTGACAGCCAAGGGATCCACATGGAATCCCGCTATATCCACAGCACTCCAATTGATCACCAGACCAGTGACCGTGTTCTCCCGGACCAGCACGTCCTCTACGGTCATAAGATTGAAAATCCTGGCACCTGCTTTACAGGCAAGACTGGTTAATGTTGAAGTACATTCCACAGAGTCGGCGGTGTAATAGCCGTCTCCTGCATCTTCTACAGAGATGTCGAGGTCTTTAAGGATAGCAGCCCCTTGCACTTGAACTACTATCTCGTTGAACATCATACCGCCACCCCACATTCCTCCGCCAATACTGAGTTTCCTTTCAAAAACAGCTACCTTGTGGCCCTTTTGGGCAAGACGCAGGGCCGCCATAAGGCCTGATGGACCAGCACCGACAATTGCAACATCAAGTTCAAGATAGTCAGAGAACTTGGCCATAAAACGGCTTAAAATAGCTCGGCTAATCTTGATTTCATCTAAAGACATATATTTTAACCCTCCATAAATTTATTGACCAAGGCACATTACTGTGATCTGATAAATATGCAATGTCGGCATAATGTCCCTGGAACAGGATATAGATCGTGAGTAGCCGTCCACCGCAGAAAACGCAGAAAGAGTGTTCTTTTAAGCTTTGCCAAGGGGACTATTTATCTCCACTTTGGCAGTTTTTAGAATGTTCAAGCTGCGTAACAGACCTGATCTAGCAAGACATCCAGAAAATCATCGTGAAAATAGCTAAACTCAGGGTTTTTTGATGAGTTCACGAAATAC
>JAYEMY010000204.1:0-2831 GCA_034718455.1 Thermodesulfobacteriota bacterium | reverse complement strand
GCATCAGGAAATATATCTCCAACTGCATCAGCAAGTAAAAAAAAGATATGATCTGTTAATTGACCTTCACAGCGGGATCAATGAATCAGGAGCGTGTGCGGATATTTTTTGTAAACATGTCGATCTGCTTAACTGTCTGAAGACCGTATCTAAGAAATGTTCTAATATTTGCTGTTCCTTACCTGGCTCCATCCGGCTCACAAGAATCATTGAGGATTCAGAAAAAATTGATGATACGGCCAAAGGAAATAAAGAGACGGATACCAAAATACGAGTTCAAGGATACCCTGTTTGCCTGACTGTAATTCCCCACGCTGTTTGGGCAAGCAAGGATTTTATCTATGTCGGCCTTGAAATTTATCTTCCAAAACCGGACGCAGGGACCATGGAAGACTGGCGGTTTACCAAAGAGATTGTGGAATCTATTCTAAAATGCGACGAGTCTCTGAGAAGCAAATTGAGCTATTAGCCTTTAGCGGTTAGCTATTAGAGTTTAATGATTATCGGTCTGTCGCCCTGACAAGCAGTCCGCGGTTGAAATTCTGCAAAAGCCTGTCGGCTGCCAGGGAGTGTGAACGGTTACCCTTCTTGAAGATCTTCAATACCATACCTCTCCATGTATCCTCTTGACGTCACCATCTTCCCTTCTATCAATCGAGTCCTGGAATTGCCTACCACAAGGATAGAGAGCATATCCACACCTTTTACATCCAAATGAGAAAGCGTCGCAATCTCCACGGATTGCCCTTGTCTCATAGCGTTTCTCACAATTCCCACCGGCATATGGTCACCCCGATACTTCCGGATCAATTCTCGCACCTCTTCTAATTGCCAATTTCTTTTTTTAGATTTGGGGTTGTAAATAACCAGGACAAAATTGGCTTTGACTGCGGCCTCCACCCGTTGCCGGATCACTTCCCATGGAATCATGAGATCACTCAGAGAGATGACAGCGAAATCGTGCATCAGTGGAGCGCCCAAGAGGGCGGCAGCAGCGGACAGAGCCGAAATACCCGGTATCACCTCCACTTTCACATCCCCAATAAGGCCCTGTTCAGCCAAAAGTTCCAGCACTAATCCGGCCATTCCATATATGCCTGCGTCGCCGCTTGAGACCACAGCCGTATCCTTTCCCTGACAGGCCCTATCAATAGCCGTTTGAGATCGGATGATTTCTTTCATCATACCTGTTGAAATTATCTCTTTCCCCACAAGAAGTTCGGATTCAATAAGATCAATATAGGTCTTGTATCCCACAATGACTTCAGCCCGCATAAGGGCGGTTCTGGCTTTTGGAGCCAGATACCGGGGGTCTCCAGGCCCAAGACTGACTATGGTCAACTTTCCATAACCACAGCCATGGTAACATTCAGGCCCTTGGTCTTTGGGACCAGAAGCCTGCCTTTCCCCGATTTCAGGATAGCGGTTGCTTCGCATACGTTTGAAACTCCTATATGTTTTTCGACAACAAGACCTTTTTCATTGTCTGAAGCCATGGGAGAAATCCCGGCTATAAAGTCTGGAGAATATAGGATCATCCTGCTGCCCCGGCAGGATCAGAAAGACTGCCTGCTTGTTAATGCCTGCCTGTTTGACATCCCTTGCAAGTAATGAGATGCTTGTAGTAATCAGCCGCTGATCCGGCTGGCCTATTCTGTAACCTATGACCACTGGTGTATCTTCCGGATAACCACCTTCCATCAATGCTTTTTCTACTGTTTCGGGATTAGTGGATGAAAGGTAGATAGCCATAGACGAGTGTGAGCGGGCAAGCTCTTTAAGACTTTCCTTTTCAGGCATAGGAGTTCGTCCCCCAAGCCTTGTGAAAATAAGGGATTGGGTCTTTTCCGGCAAAGTAAAGGACACCCTTGCCGCCGCGGCCGCTGCGAATGCCGCGGTAACGCCTGGGATAACCTCATAGCTGACGCCATCTTGATCAAGGAGGACCATTTGTTCTTTGATAGCGCCGTAAAGGGAAGGATCACCTGTATGCACACGGGCTACCATGCCACCGGACTTGGCGGTTTTCAGGATCATGGCATGGGTCTCATCCAGTGTCATGGATGATGAGTCAACCACCACTGCGTCTTCCTTTGTGCAGACCACAACCTCTTTGGGTACAAGGGAACCTGTGTAGAGGACAAGATCAGCATTTTGTATACATTTCTGTCCTTTGACAGTAATCAACTCAGGATCTCCAGGGCCGGCGCCTATAAAATGTACCTGGTTTTCTCTCTTTTTCACATTCATATCTTAATCCAAATGGTCGCTGATCCTGCGAATCTATTCATTACTTTCCGGGCCTTCCGGCCGCCTTAAAATATATGTATCCATAAGCCAACTTTTTTCCCTTTTAGCCTCACGTCTTATTTTTTTAAGATCCTCAATAATATCTTTTAACCTTCCTGAAAACAGAATTTCATCCTTACTCCCTAAATATCCACCCCAATAGATATCAATATCCGAA
Organism: Thermodesulfobacteriota bacterium; assembly: GCA_034718455.1. Taxonomy (GTDB): domain Bacteria; phylum Desulfobacterota; class Dissulfuribacteria; order Dissulfuribacterales; family UBA3076; genus UBA3076. The sequence goes on along the minus strand of JAYEMY010000204.1, from coordinate 364 downwards.
TCCTTAAAATGCTGAAAGGTAGAATAATTATCTAATAATACTACAGTATTCGTAATCCTGTTAGGCGTGTATTCTTTCAATTTTCTACCCGTTGTAATCACAATAGATTCCCCTATACGGTTTAAAGGGATTTTATGCCTTGCTGCTAATATCTGGATACTGGTTATTCCCGGTATTACCTTATACTCAAAATTTACTGCTCCTTCTTTAAGGATATGTTGAAGAATTTCTAAATGTCCATCATATAAGGATGGATCACCCCAGATAAGAAAGGCGCCGATTTCACCATCTTTCATCTTGTTTTCAATCAATTCAGTAATAACTTCTGCTTTTTGTTCACGCCATGTCTTAACTTCTTCCTTAT
>JAYEMY010000203.1:0-2857 GCA_034718455.1 Thermodesulfobacteriota bacterium | reverse complement strand
GCATATCTACATAGCAATCTGTGGTTATCTCGCCCGCGATCAAGGCCAGCCCTGTGGTTACCAGAGTTTCACAGGCAACCCGGGCATAAGGGTCTTTGTCTAAGATGGCATCCAGAATAGCGTCTGAAATTTGATCCGCCACTTTATCGGGATGACCTTCGGTTACTGACTCCGACGTGAAAAGAAAATTCCGCATCATAAATATATATACCTCCTAAAAAAAATATCGGCTTTCACCGAAAAATCCGAGAAATCAATTCGTAGGCGTTCACAGGTTCAGGGTTCACCGTTTGAACGATTACATTAATTCTTTGGCGGAGAGGGTGGGATTCGAACCCACGGTACACCTTTCAGCATACACTCACTTAGCAGGCGAGCACCTTCGGCCTCTCGGTCACCTCTCCGTATTGATTTTTTTTGGCGGAGGGAGTAGGATTTGAACCCACGGTACCTCTCGGCACAGCGGTTTTCAAGACCGCCGCCTTCAACCACTCGGCCATCCCTCCAAGAGATCAATCATTGGGCAATTGTTAAGTCCATATAAATTACTGACGGCAGTAAATACTGTCAAGAAACGATTTCAGAGACAGCAACCTTCACCAGTTTACACTTCCGATATCGAAACTGGAAATTGGAAATTAGGTAACGCATCTAAATCCTAGTATTTTCCCCAATTTCAAATTTCAAGTTTCGAATTTCACTGCCAAAATACAAGATCAACAAAGTATAAACTATTTTTGACTTATCGTGAAGGATGCCAAATATATTAACATTTCCTCTTGACAAAAAGAAAATTAATGGAATAACTGAATGAACGTACATTCATTAAAATCCATATTGTACCTGCCTATGAAAACCGCAGACAAACATGATAAAATTGTACAAGCCGCTATTCGGGTATTTGCCCGTAATGGTTTTTTTGATTCCCGCATAGCAGAAATAGCCAATGAAGCCAATGTGGCCGATGGTACTATTTATCTTTATTTCAACAATAAGTACGACATCCTCATCACTATATTTGAAGAGGAAATGGGCAAAATTATTGCCAGGGTGAAGCAGGAAATCGCTTCATTTGATGACCCGAGGGAAAAATTAGAACGTTTTGCCTATCTCCACTTGATCCTGGTCCAAGAAAATAGAGACCTGGCAGAAGTAATACAGGTGGAGCTGCGCCAAAGCAGCAAATTTATGAAGGAGTATCGCAACAAAAAATTTGCCGAATATGTCAACATCATCTCACACATAGTACGCCAGGGTCAGGCCCAGGAGATTTTTCTGGCAGAAGTGATGCCTGGGATATTCAAAAGGGCCTTTTTCGGAGCACTGGATGAAATGTCCCGGTTCTGGGTCCTTTCTTACAAGAAAAAATACAGTGTCTCCACAGCCGCGAGGCAAATAAGTGATTATTTCCTACAAGGGATCCTTGCCAAAGAGACTCGTGAGGCAGTGCCTCCTCCGAATAGTCGAGTAAGTCGTTCCGGTACGCGGAAGAAAAATACATAGATCCAGTCCATTCCAAGCATAGAAGGGACTCGTAACTATTTGAAATCATTATGCATAGTTAAGTGGCTGATATTATTAGACCGAGGGGGGAACATCAGATTAATATCCGGCATAATGTACGATAAGAAACAACAAAAAAAATATAAAACAAGCGGCTTCACCTATAATAATAAGGATGACTATCCTCCGGCCTGAGGGGCTCATCCTGAGCCACAGCCTATCCATAAAAAATTTCCAGATCTTGCTCCATAGGGTATTCTTGTTTTGCAGTATAAGATACCAGGCCACGCTTTTAAGCCAGGAATTAAGTTCTCCCTGGTCCATTGGAGATCCTTTATTTTCCATAATTTCCTCTTGCCGCAGGATAGAAGTATCTCCTTTATCCCCGAAATGCACTGTAATACGTCTCAGGTTTTCAGCATTCAAACGAACAGATAGAAGACGACCATCTATCAATTCTTCAACAACACCGTCATAATTTACTAGGTTTTCAGTTCGATCATACCTCACCTTAAGCCCAAATCGATCCCCCTTTTTTATATGGCAAGCTCTTTCTACGGACAAGACCTCCCATTGCGGATTCAGCCTGAACCACTTTTCAAGCCCATAAAAAAAAGGTGATATCTTTTCCTGCGGAAGCGGTATTTTTATACTGCCGGATAAGTTCATGTTTTGTAGAAATCTCGTTTTGACGATCTACTAGTGCCTGAACGGAAACTCCCAAATTTTGTTTTCTCAATTTAGGTCGGGGACCATTAACATATTAAGATTATTTCCTTTTTTAATTCAAAATTCAGAATTAAAAATTGTGTCTGAACGGTCTTTTCGTTCAGACACTATCTACCTGACAAAGACGACCGGCCTTTGGGTCTTCCTAAATACTTTTTCCGGCAAGTTGTACGATTCAAAACGCTCCCACCAGCTGCACAGCAACTTGGAACCAATTACAACCAAATCATAACTCCCCTCTTCCATTTCCTGCAAAATCTCTTCTTCAGGACTTCCGTACCGCATTTTTGGGATTACTTTAACCTCTTGATTGCAGGCCTTCTCCTGAAATTCCTTTAATACCTTATTGCCTTCGTCATGCAATGTCCTGTCTATGTAATCACGGTATTCGTCTCTCCCCACAGCATATATCTCATCGGCAAATTTTTTTAAAAACGGGTTGATAACGTAAAGCGAACATATGAGAGCACCTGTACTTTTTGCTATACTCACAGCAAAGTCCTCGGCCTTTACCGCCTGTTCGTCACCATCGGTACAGAGTAGTATTTTGTGAATCTCCGTTATCAAACTTTATTTAACCTTAAAAACATCTGTTCCCATGAGAATAACTACAATGGCTGAAAGT
>JAYEMY010000202.1:0-2858 GCA_034718455.1 Thermodesulfobacteriota bacterium | reverse complement strand
CTGCATAACGCCATTTCCGGCATCTGTTCGCGAAAATATTTGAGTGCGGTCAGCGCCCTGGGACAGCGCTGTATTTCGTCGAAAATGATCAGGTCACGGGCTGTGTCGATGGAGGCATCAAGATGAAATCGCAGTTCATTGATAATTATTGCCGGTGAAATATCATTTTTAAACAACGTACTCAATTGTTCGTCATTTTCAAAATTTACATAATGACAGCGAGGAAAATCTGTTTTGCCAAATTTCTGGAGGATGTAGGTTTTACCCACCTGACGAGCGCCACGCAAAACCAGCGGTTTGCGATCCTTACTCTTTTTCCAGGCCGTCAAATCTTTATTGATTGTACGCTTCATGGGTGTAGATAGTACGTAAATATGGTACTTTCTGCAAGGACTTTTTGTTCACATACGAGACTATTTACAATTTCACGTTACTATAGTTGTTATTTGGTACGTAGCACCCTCCTTGTCTTTTTTTGTCATTGAAGCATTTATATCCTTGACACAAGCTCATAAAATCTGGTAATTATCCTTATAACAAGGATGTATAGTACATGATAAGCAAGCATATCCTAAAAGAAATAATTACAACAAATGCGGAGTTTATCCTGAAGTATGCGGGAAATATTGTGGTCAGGGAGGGGGTCTTATTTCCCGAAACCTTAAGCAAGGTTGTAGTGCTTTACGGGGTGAGGAGAAGCGGCAAGACATTTATTTTATATGATCTTTTTAAGAAATACCGGGATGTCTCTCTATATCTCGATTTTGAAGATGAGCGTCTGCTGGATTTTGAACTCAAGGATTTCAGGGTATTGAAAGACGCGTTTTTGGATCTGAAGCCGCATTTAGTAGGACAAAGACTGGTTTTTCTATTGGATGAGGTCCAGAATGTTGAGGGATGGGAAAAATTTTGCCGGAGGGCGGCGGAACGGGAAAATATAAGGGTTTTTGCCAGCGGCTCATCTTCCAGGATAATGCCTGACGAAATTCAGACTGAATTGCGAGGAAGGGCATGGAGCATAGAAGTGTTTCCTTTTTCCTTTAGAGAATATCTGATCGCAAAACATATTGATATAAATGATAAAAACCTTGTTTATGGACCCCCAAAGGCACTTGTTAAAAAGCACTTTTTTGAATATATAAAATGGGGCGGATTTCCTGAGGTCTCTTTGCTTAAGTCTGAGTTTGAGATGAGAAAGCTTTTAAAGGAATATCTCAGCGCAATGTACTTCAGGGATCTGGTGGAAAGATATGACATAACAAATATACCCTTATTAGATAGGCTCACGGACAGGCTCTTTTCCTCATTTTCCATGAAATTCTCTTTAACCGCATTTTACAGACAGTACAGGGGCAGGTTTCCTTTCTCAAAGGATCTGCTATTCAGATACTACAGGCATTTTCTCCAGAGCATGCTCATCTTTGAGGTGAGGAAGTTTTCTGAATCCACTTATAAGAGGATGAGAAATCCTGCAAAGATCTATCCTGTAGATACTGGAATATGCAGAAGGACAACCTCGTTGGACCAAGGCAGGCTGTTGGAGAATCTAGTATTTTTGGAATTGAAGAGAAAAGGACAGGAGATTTTCTACTTTGATGAGAAGATAGAGTGCGACTTTATAGCAAGAGATGAAGATGACAGGTTGTCTGCCATGCAGGTAAGCCTGGAGTTGAATGAAAAAAACAGAGAAAGAGAGGTGAACGGGCTGGTAAAGGCCTGCAAATGGCTTGCCACAAATGAAGGCATAATCTTTACCTGGGATGATGAAGATACCTTTGGCGCAGAAGGTATTGACATCAAAGTGATTCCGGTCTGGAAATGGCTGCTTGTCGGTGCGGATTATTCTTCATAAATCCTGTTGCACGGGATGACTATTTTCGTAGCTATATTGCAGAAAAGCAAATGATATTTAGAACACCAGATGCGCTACAATCAGGTGGAGTAGTGGGCAATCCCCTGCGTATCCTGCACCTTACTACTTCCTTTCCTTCAGGACCAGACGATGCTGCAGGTTCCTTTGTTTTGCGTCTATTTGAGGCCCAGGAAAAGCTAGGTATTCAATGTCGTGTCCTCACTCCTGCATCTACAAGTCCTTCGACTTGGCCTGATGCATGCAAGGTTTATCGTTTCCGTTATGCGCCTTGGTCCTGTCAACGTTTAGCTCAGCAGTCTGGAGGAATACCCGCGGCACTGGCCGGACAGCCCTGGCTGTATGGCCTGCTTCCACCTTTTCTGGCCGGTATGGACCTGTCTCTTATACGACTGGCCAGACAACATGATATTATACATGCCCACTGGTCTGCCTGCGGGGCCATGGCGGTATTAACCCAATCAATGCACCGGAGGCCGGTTATCACTACTCTGAGGGGGTCGGATGTATATAAGGCCAAAAAGCCTGGCACCTTTTCCTTACTGCACAGGAAGTCCATTCAAGGCTCGAGCTTTACAGTCGGTGTGAGCCAAATCATGGCGACTGATCTCAGGCGACAATATCATGGCCTGGCGGACAAGATCAGATTTGTTCCAAATGGTGTGAACGACGTTTTCTATGCCTTGCCGACTGGACGCGACCACTTGGCCCCATCTCCATTTAAGCTGCTTTTCATCGGAAGCTTGATTCCCAGAAAAGGGTTGGATGTGCTTCTGAAGGCCCTGGCCAGTATAAACTCCCTGGCTTCATGGTCCTTGACTGTGGTCGGGGACGGTCCTGAAGGGGATTATCTCAAATCACTTGCAATAGAGCTGGGGATTAATACAAACATCCGCTTCCTTGGAGGCGTATCGCCTGACGGAATTCCACAGCTCATGAATGATCACCATATCCTTATTCTCCCCAGCTATCGAGAAGGCAGGCCAAA
>JAYEMY010000201.1:0-2865 GCA_034718455.1 Thermodesulfobacteriota bacterium | reverse complement strand
TGAAAGGAGAATTATTGAATGACTACGAAATCATCTCATACAATCAAAAAGATACTGGTTACCGGCGCTGCCGGATTCATAGGATATCACCTTTCCGGACGATTTCTGGAGGAGGGGAGAGAAGTCGTAGGTCTTGATAACATGAACGACTACTATGATCCGGTTCTCAAGGAAGCACGCCTTTCCCGGCTTACACCACATGTTAATTTCAAATCTGTGCGGAAGGACCTGTCGGACAAAGTTGCAATGGAAGAACTCTTTGTGACAGAAAAGTTTGATGGAGTGGTCAATCTGGCAGCCCAGGCAGGCGTGCGCTATTCTCTTATAAACCCTCACTCCTATGTAGATTCAAACCTGGTGGGCTTTATGAATGTCCTTGAGGGCTGTAGACATAATAATGTCAAGCATCTGGTCTTTGCTTCGTCCAGTTCCGTATACGGGGCAAATACCAGAATGCCTTTCAGTGTCCATGACAATGTGGACCATCCGGTGTCCATCTATGCCGCCACTAAAAAGGCCAACGAGCTAATGGCCCACACATACAGCCATCTGTATGGTCTGCACTGTACAGGGCTTCGCTTTTTTACTGTTTACGGGCCGTGGGGAAGACCTGACATGGCCCTCTTTTTGTTCACAAATGCCATATTGAAAGATCGTCCCATAGATGTGTTCAACCACGGTAAAATGCGCCGGGATTTTACATACGTAGATGACATTGTCGAGGGGGTGGTAAGGGTCCTGGACAGACCTGCCGAACCCAATCCCGGTTGGACTGGTGATGCACCGGATCCGAGTTCAAGCTACGTACCATACAAGCTCTATAATATTGGGAACAATCAGCCGGTGGAGCTGTTGCGTTTTATTGAAATAATAGAAGAATGCCTGGGAAAGAAGGCCCGGAAGAATCTGTTGCCCTTGCAGCCGGGAGACGTGCCGGCCACCTATGCAAATATTGATGACCTGATGAGAGACGTAGGATTTAAGCCAAGTACTACTCTGGAGGAAGGGATCCCAAGGTTCATTGCCTGGTATAAGGATTATTATAAGGTAATCGCCCAACCAACATCTCAATAAGCTTGTCAATACCCTCTTTGGTTGCCGCAGAGATATAAACCGCTTCGGGATTGGAAGCAGGGGTATCTTCTTCCAACAGGTCTATTTTATTATAGACCAGTATCCTTGGAATTGTTAACAGGTCCATTTCTTTCAGAATCTGTTCAACTGCCATTATCTCCATTTTTTTATACGGGCTGGTTGCGTCAACCACGTGTAAGAAAAGATGCGCGTCTTCCAATTCTTCCATGGTGGCCTTAAATGCCACCCGGAGGTCTTTTGGCATATGTCGAATAAAGCCGACGGTATCCGCCAACAGTACATTTCTTGCCCCGGGGAGGGCAATGCGTCGTGTTGTTGGATCAAGGGTTGCAAAGAGTCGGTTTTCAGCAAAGACTTTGCTGCCGGTGAGTCGATTAAGAAGGGTGGATTTGCCCGCATTGGTGTAGCCTATAATTGAAATCACAGGGAGGGCTTCCTTGGCCCTGCGCTTTCTTCTTTCTCTTCTTCCCCTGGAAAGGCCCTTTAGCTCCCGCTCAAGAGAGCTGATTCGCTGCTTTACCCTCCTGCGATCCTCTTCCAACTTGGTTTCACCCGGACCCCTTCCTCCAATGCCTCCCATAAGCCTTGACATGGCAGTCCCTCGACCCAGGAGCCTGGGGAGCAGGTAGCGGAGTTGTGCCAGTTCCACCTGAATTTTTCCCTCTTTGCTTTGGGCCCTTCTTGCAAAGATGTCCAGGATCAGTTGAGTGCGGTCTATGACTTTGAGATCAACCATCCCGGCAATGTTGTTCATCTGTATGGCCCTGAGGTCCTGGTCAAAAATCACCATGGTGGCCCCCAGATACAGGCCCTTCATCAGGATTTCTCTCAGCTTTCCTTTGCCGAGCAGGTGTGAGGGATTATAGCGAGAAACACGCTGCCAGATCTTTTCCAGCACCTCCACATTGGATGAGCGGGCAAGTTCCGCGAGTTCTGCAAGAGATCGCTCTGCCTCACAGCGGGGATGTTGGCTTGCATGTACCAAAATCGCACGCTCTTCCGTCTCCTTGGGGGACAGTCCGTCCCGGGACTTCTGTATTTCTGTCTCAAGTTCTTGAATGAAGTCTCCAAACGGCAGGTCAACAGCGCCGGGGTACCGGAAAGTAAGTATTTTCCATTGTTGGTTTTCAGGGTTGGTAGGCAAAAGGTGGGCAAAACACACCTGGCCCGGCAGGTTGTCTTTAACCTCAATAGTTACCATGGCATCCAATCTCAGCAGGGCGAGATCCGAGATGTCCTCGGCATTTATTCCCTCTTTTTTATTAAAATGGGTATGAATACACCGCAACCCCTTTAAGCGGCCAAGCCCCCTGCGGTAAAAGCTTATATCCGGTATCAATATACTGTGATGATCGCCAAGGATGACGTGGCATATTATGCCTTTTCGGTTTACTATGATCCCGACCTGCCTGCCCATAGGGCCGGAGATCTCAGTCAAGGTTCTTGCTATTTCGGGGGTTAACAACTTGTCGGTGGGTATTTTCCTGCGGAAGAGGCGCTCAAGGCCCCGGCGCTCGGAATGTGTCAGGCCTTTTATGTTGCCGGAAACTTTTGTTATGGCTTAATCCTCCTGAATCCGATTATAGTATAAAGTTGGTTTAGCATCCTTCATTCACCAGTTTACACTTTTTCGAAAAAGCGTGTATTATCGAATTGAATGCCGATGTCGAAACTGGAAATTCGAAATTTGAAAATAGGCAACGCATCTACTTCTTTTTTGTGTTTCCCCAATTTCCAATTTCCAATTTCACTGCCAAAACACAAGATCAA
>JAYEMY010000200.1:0-2866 GCA_034718455.1 Thermodesulfobacteriota bacterium | reverse complement strand
ACATTGAAGTCATAACTTGCACCAGACTGGTTTTCTGCAATCAAGACCTCGGAAAACGAAACCCCGCCATTTTCGCTTTTGTAGATCCTTCCGAGATAATCGTTCCCTCGAGATGCGGCTATGTATACAGTGTCCTTATTATCAGGATCAATCGCAATGTCATTGACCCTGGAGCTGCTCTTCAAATGTTCGCTGAAACTCCAGGTAAAACCACCGTCTGTTGTTTTTGCTAAGTAACCCTTTGTGCCAGCATAAAAAGTGAGACTATCTGTTGGGTGGAATTCGAGTGAATAGGTTCCCCTGTGCAGCAGCCGCGACCAAGGCTTGTCCGGTTGCTTTTCATAAATGCCCGCCAGGGTGCCGGCCAGGATGTGGGCGGAGTTGTTGGGATTAATCGCCATGTCATAGACAAGCACCGCGCTGATTCCGTTGTTTGCCGCGTACCAGGATTGACCATAGTCCTGGCTTTTGTAAATACCAAGGTGTCGTTCGCCTCCGAAGATTACCTTGCTATTTGCCGGATGAACTGCAAGAGAATTAAACTCATAGTTCACAGCATAGGTTTCCCAATACTCTCCACCAGTTATACTTCTCGAAACCTTTTTTGAAACATCAGGAAAAGGATTCCCGGGTCGGATATTTTTCCAGGCCGCATAAAGAACCTGAGGATCTTGTGGAGCAAAGGCTATGTCCAAAACAACGGAATAGCCGACATCTATGGGAATGTATGGACTGTGGCAGAGCCACTCGTCACCATTAAAATAGTGTTCTTTTATTCCAGAATCTTTCTGAGAATAACTTCCGGTAAAAACTCTGTTTGATTTGTCCGGACTTACCGCCACTGTCGTGAATCCCGGATCCAGGGTCATGATCTTCTCCCAGATCTTCCCTCTGTCCTCACTCCTGTAGAGACCACCGGCGTACGAGCTCCTAACCCCCATACGGTTTGTCACGGCCCAGATGATATCGGTGTTCTGGTGGTCAATATCGATATCGACAACCCTGCAATCGAAGTCATTGTCATTTCCCTGATTGGTCTTTGTCCACGTCTTTCCCCCATCCTCTGTCTTGTAGATGGCATAATAACCCTGCTTCGCTCCGGTTGTGCCCATATAGACCGTCTGTGCGTTATAGGGATCAATAGCGAGAGAGATGCAAGACCGGTGACAGTCATCTGCCCTTTCGCAATTCTGACAGTTACATTTCATGGGACATTGAGCTACACGGGTCCAGCTATTGCCTCCATCAGTGCTTTTTTCTACCCGGCAATTGTGCGCTACCCATATAATGTTGTTATTACTTGGTGCTATCTTTACCGCCGAAACCGTCTGGTTTTTGAACATCTCCCCTGCAGCCTCCCAGCTTTCGCCGCCATCTTCAGTTACGTAAAGCCCGTCTCCCATGTAGGTGCCGGCAAAGATCTTATCAGCACAGGCAGGGTCAATGGCGATGTCAAGTATCTGCCCCCCGTACAGGTCCATGTTCGTCCATGCCTCAACCTCCTGGGATATCGCAGAAGATGGAAGGCGAAATGAGACCAGCAAACAAAGACCAAGAAAGACCAAGAGTTTCAAAAGGGTTCTAAACATTTTTCCTCTCCTTCTGCTTTTGGCAAAGCATTTTATGGATTTCCACAAGCCCCACATGAATTTCTTGAGACCTCATTAGATTCGCCTTGAATCCGAACCAACATTCGACACAACTACCGGGATACTTATATATTCCCGCGGCCCTTAGGATTCGGTCAAAAACAGCTTCCCATTTACAACCAATTATCTTCACCAGTGCTATGTTTCTCTGCTGTTTCTATTTTTCTTAAGCAGACATTGTGCCAAGGTGAAGAAATATACAGCCCTCTTACTGACAGCTGATATCAGCATATTGATTTGCTTGTATATTTTTTCAAATTAGGTTTCCGGATCCGCCCGACCTCTGAATTACCGATCCCTGCCCCCTGGTTAATGGTCACAGGAAAAGACAGTTTGTTGTCATGTAACTTTACACCACAGTTCTGCGAATGTATATGAACTTGACAGCATGGCACACTCACCCTCTTTGTGATCCATTCGCATTACTGGACCTCAAAGAAACTTATATAGTGCCTGAACGAAAACCCCAAATTTCGTTTTCTCAATTAGGTCATGGACAATTAACATATTAAGATTACATCCTTTTTAAATTCAACATTCAACATTATAGACGCAAGAGTCTGTGTTATCTTACACAGGACTTGGTCAAAAAATCTTGGAAAGTCCAAAAAAGATTGGATATGTCCTTAGGGGGGAAGGGTATGCCGCAAATCCTTGCTACTGAAAACCACCGCACTTCGAGCTGGTTTACGTAAACTGCAGTAACATTGGATATTGCTCCCTTGCTCTACGCTGCCCAAAAGACCATCGGCCCCAGACAGTTGACAGAAGACGAGACAAGAGACACTGCACGACGGGCATACAGTAAGAATACCAGCCTCCGCTCCGCAGATATCGGGAAGGCCATCGGACGTTCAAGGCAGACAGTGGACTCATACACAGCCGATCTTCGCGTTGCAACCCAGCTTAGCCTCGACACCAAGATATTCCGCATGCACCGCCTCGGCATCCCTCAGGACCGGATTGCAATGAGACTCGGCACGCTCCAAAGGACAATATCCAACCATTTAGCATATTGTGATCAGTACCTTTTAATCGCTCATTCTTTTTTTTCTTTGAACCAGTACAACTTTTAATCACTGTTAATGTATTGATTTAACAAGTTCACCATCAAATAGCCTGCCCATATTGCCATCAATTATCGAGATCAGGCTCACAAACAATCTAAAATGTATATGCCTATCATCATGTTGCCAAACGCTGTTCACCATTCCACC
>JAYEMY010000199.1:0-2870 GCA_034718455.1 Thermodesulfobacteriota bacterium | reverse complement strand
TGCCATACGATCTACTAGTTGTCCTTTGTTCATGTTACCCTCCATTTATATTGTTTTTAAGTTATTCTTTACTTGAGCGTTTAGCTGTACAGGTTCACCCTGTTGAATCCCCCAAGAGCGAAGCTGCTCAATCTGCATGTCCGTTACCAACTCTTCGGCAGATTCTATATCTTTAATTAAATTTTGTGTAATAAAAGTTCCAGTGACCACTCTGGTCGCAAGGCATGACTGACTGGGCCTGTCCCATGTCGGCAGACATAGATTAGCACTCAATCTCCTTATATTATTTTTATTCAGATTACAATATGCTAAAGGTATTTTGACTGAAAGTTCGTGTATTGCCTTGAGGCCCGGTCTATCGCTATTAAGATCATCCAACTGGGTCCCGTCCAGCAGATTCGAAATTCCATATTCTCGGCAAACTGACCATAGTTTATGGTACATTGCATACTTGCAATAATAGCATCTGTTACTTCCATTTTCCCAGATACAATGGAAATCAAAGGGATACCAAGGCACTTCCTTGAGCGGCAGGCCGATTTCATCAGCAATGCTATGTGCCCATTTTCGTTCCTTTCCAGACAAAAAAGGTGATACGAGGAGAAAGGGAACAACCTGCCCAGGGCATGCGTCCCTCGCTATTCTCAGCAGATAGGTACTGTCTACTCCACCTGAAAAAGCAATGCCAATACCGCCCTTCATACTACTTAGTGCCTGAACAAAAATCCCAAATTTTGTTTTCTCAATTAGGTCTAGGTATTCCATCAATAATTGTAAGCGTTCACAGGGCGCCACATCTGCTACCAATAATCCAGAGTTGCTTGATTTGTTGATCAAACTTTGTTTTTGGTTGGTAAGAGTTCTTGGGGCTCTCCAAGTACAAAACGGTCCTCACTAATCCATTTTTTGAGTATCTCTGCAATCTCCCGCGCCCTGACATAACTGGATAGAGGAGCGGTTGGGATATTTTTCTCTCCTATTTTTATGGTTCCGCTTCTTAATTGTGCATAAGTAACTTCCGCAATGCAAGTACTTTTCCCCAGGGGATAATCATGACCGTAATCAACTACTTGAGTTACAATATCCTCATCGGATATAGCTGTCCGCATAGCCATCTCTTCGTTAAGAATGGGTATTGGTATTCCGAGCCCGACAGCAAGGGAACAGCCGTACCCGAGGATACTCACGCCCACTAGCCACCGAGGGTGCATCTGTTTGAGATCACCGGTGACCATAAGCGTACCTGCTGGTTTACGCGGTAGGCCTTTTTCATTTCGAGGAATATCAGGATTATGCTGAGTCCCGGAAAAAAGCACATAGCCCGGCCCGCCGCCTAAGAAGATTCGCGTGCCCGTGCCGATAGTTTGATAGTATGTGTCATTCAGTAACGGACTTAACTGCCCGGAAGTGCAGTAGTTAGCATTGCCAAGCCTTGGTCGCAAAGTGCCCATGTATGTATAAATGGTTTTTTTTGTAACATTTATTGCGCAGTTATAATTCTGGCACGAATTTCTAGGATTACAGAGCCGGGCAAAAGACAGATCTGCAAGGGTGACTTTTTTATCCAAGCACCGGCTTGGATAACAATGGGTCCCATAAGACTCGGCTGTCAAATTTATTGACTTACCAGCCACTAAATCCTGTATTACATGTCCGCCTCCGTAGAGAAACTCCCCAGGATAGATATTGTTGAGAGGGTCGTTGTGGCGAGGTTCTGTAGCCCCTAAATATACATCCAGTGCGGCAAGACCGGCATAGGCCGGCACGCCGTTAAGCCATACTTTAGCGGCCTTTATCCCTGGCACACAGGGTCCAACATTGATGAAAGCGCCGGAAGAACACATCGGGGAAAAAGTACCGGTAGTCACAACGTCTACCTTTCTTGCCGCCTCGATTTCCCCATGTTTCCGGACAATGCCGATCATCTCCTCGGCAGTAACTACAACTGCTTTCCCTGATCGGATTTTTTCATTTATTTCTTGAAAAGTTTTATTGACTTGATAGTGAGCCATGCTCAAATTCCGTAGCTGTTTTAGTCCAGTATAGAAACAACCTTGTGGTCTTCATCCTCCAGTGCCTGGACAATAGCCGACAGGTCTCCTTTTTCCAGCCTGATATAATATATCTTTTTTTTGGATGTCAGTGCTTCTACCCCTATACTAATTACTTTTCCCCCCATCTCACGAATCAGCCGAAGTACATCATCAAGCGTTCCGCCTTTTTCAGATAGAATGATATCCAGCCGAGAACTTTCCCTCAAAAGCCCAAAGAGCTCTATAAAGGCTGCAAGTATATCAGTAATAGTGAGTATTCCAATCAATCGTCTTTTTTCAAGAACAGGTAAGCCACCGATTTTGTATTTGTGGATCAACTGTGCGGCAGAATCAACACTGGCATTGGGATCCACGGTAATTGGGTTCACTATCATAACGTCTGCAATGGAAAGTTCGTGAACCATGGAGGGAAAAAAATATTGTCGCAAGTTGCTTTCAGTAACCAGGCCTTGCATTGAATCATCTTCTACAACAGGCAAATGCCTTATGGAATGCTGGTGCATTAGCTTTACAGCCGAACTGATGGAGGCCTGAGTGCTGATGGTTATTATGTCTTTGGCCATCCAGTTTTTGACTTTCATTATTCCCTCACTCAAAAAACATCTTACACAGTAAATCCCCCCTACCCTTTTAACGTTTTTTTTGCCGTCTTCTTCGTTGCTCGTCAATCACATAACCCGTTATGCTCACTCCTCGCGCCTTGAATACAACAAAAAATCCTGTTAATTTTTGTTCAACTTATTTATCTCCCGTTCCTAAGGGCGAAGAAGAGGAAAAGTTGACAGACATATCTTATGACACGGCAAATATCATTGC
>JAYEMY010000198.1:0-2876 GCA_034718455.1 Thermodesulfobacteriota bacterium | reverse complement strand
CACGGTTAAAAGGAATAACGTTGATATACCGCCAGCCCAAGCGATTCAATTTTTTGATAGAATAAATTTCTCCAAGTATTTTTGCTAATCTTACAAATTCCTTTATAAATCGTTTATGGCCTGCATAGTCTCTGTCAAAAAACGAAAAGCGGTCGATGGCCATCATTATTCCGGCAGTTTGACTTTCATTTTGAAAACGATAGGGTGTAAGCGAAGTTATAGGTTTGTTTCCTGATTGTGGAATCAGAATTTCTGGATATTCATTTCGTATTCTATCAAAAAAGTCGTTTCTTCTGCATTCAATCGCCAATTCACCAGGAAATCTGATCTCACTGACCACTTCCACTAATGGCGAATTCGGATATACTTCAGACAAATCATATTTGTTTGACATATTATCCCCCGTGCCATTTAGATGCTTATAGCACAATCTACTTTACAACCCCAATCCCTTTTTCCTGGCCAGCACACCGTCAACCCAGCGTTTCTCATCCGTTCCCGCCGGGTAAAGAGCGGAGAGTGCTTGTGCAAGGCGCCAGAAAAGTGGGCTTTCTTTTTCCGTTTTTTCGGCGTTTTGGGTATTTCATTGTCGCCATTCCTGAAACACGGCCCGCAGTTCATTGAGTAACCTTGCAAGGGAGGCGTCAGCCTGTCCGGCCCGGTTCAAATCCATGGCAAGGACGATTTCATCAGCATATTCAATGCCGCCAAAGTTAGGGATAATTCCGACTTTTACAATACTGTCGATCAATTGCTTCTTGTATCGCGCCCGTTCACATTTTTGATCAGGCGCATCACAGCCTCGACCGAACACATGCTTGAAAGCCGATGAATCCAGCAGTAGCCATCGTTCAATATGAGGCACTGGCACTGCGCAGACAATACGGGCTTCCGCCTTGTTGGTTACGTCGGTAATTTCTCTGAGCCGTTCCTTCAGCCCCTTGCAGTTAGCGTCAGTCGCGACTATCACCAGATCAGGCCAGTTTAACCTCCCACGACCTAAGTCACGCAGATACTGGCGCAATTCGTTGATTACTTTACCATGCCCGTGGCGGGCGTTTTGCCAGTCCATCTCGATTTCAATGCCATACTGTTCGGCTAGGCGCTGCAAAAGAGCATTAAGAAATTCATAGTGGGCCTGATCCTCGACGAACATGGAGATATTACGCATCGAAATCCCCCCGCAGCATACGTTCTGAAGGCGTCAAATCTTCTTCGATATTCAATGCCTTGTCGATATCGGTCTTGCGGCCTAATGACCCCCATGTAGAAAATGGGATAATTTGCGTGTAGCCCTTGACTTTTTTACAAACAAACAGAGATTTATCCGGCATCAAGTCAGGCAACAAAGGGGAGTGGGTTGTCACGATATACTGGGTTCCGGCCAAGGACGAGCGAGTCTTGAGCATCTCGGCAATAAGCTTAATACGCCGAGGATGAATGCCATTTTCAGGTTCTTCAAATCCGATAAGAGCTGGCAGTTCCTTAGCTCCCGCAAGCGCCAGCAATCCAAGAATACGTAGAGTTCCCTCAGAAAGTACCCTGGCAGGAACAGGAATTCCAGATTCCACTAATTTCAATTCCACTTCGCCCAAGTCGTTTACCTCCACATCAATACTTTCCACATTGGGCATGATAGTATGCAATGCCTTTTCCACTGCATGAAACTGTTTCTGATCCAGGATCTTGAGAGTATTCAGAAAGGCGGCCAACTCTTCACCCATAAAACCTATATGCCGTACTTCCTTGACCGGGTTTGATGCCCGCATACGCTCCCTCGGCTCAAAATAGAAAAACTGCCAGCTTTCAAGTTCCTTGCGCATGGCAACGAGATGTGGATAATGAGGTGGATAATGAGGTAATGACAATATCGTGTGATCTAGGTAATGATCATAATAAGTCGGATGGGCCTGGCCTTCCATGCGCAGATGGAATTTTTCCTTTTTGCGGGATAAAAAAGGTTGCCGATTTCCTGTGGGTTCACCTTTTTTGTTGAGGGCTGCCAGGTATTCATCTACCACGCGGAGTATGCCCGCCTTTGGTAGGATCTCAATTTCAATTCGATAGCGCAGGCAGGTTTCACGAACAGCCGGTATTTTCGTGTTCAACCTTTTTGTTGAGGAGGAGCTGCTTTCTTTCTTGCTTGACCTCCTCATTTCCCTGATTTGACGGTTTACAGATTCAATTACTGCCGGTGATAGTTCAACATCAACTTCAAGGCTGAATTGATGATTTTCTCCCTTCAGTAGTCCCTTGATACCTTCAGCGCCGAAGGTGAATGATTCAAGTGGCTTCCCTCGGTATGGAGGCTCAAAGGCCTCCTTCAGCGTCTTGCAGGCACAAAGCTTGGAAAGTAATTGCAACGCATCCAGAAAATTGCTTTTACCGGCAGCATTGGGGCCAAAAAGCACGGAAAGCGGTTTTAGTTCCGCTTCCACATTCTTCAGGGATTTATATCCGACAATTCGAATGTGTTTCAGCATGAATTTCCCCCTTTGTTACTGTCTTTCTCCGTCACTTAATACTTCTTTGGCTGCCAGACAATAGTGTTCAATCTTAACTATTGGTTTCCACCCCATGCGTGCCGGATCCTGGATCACATGCACCTCGGGATCGGTGGCGCAGTTGAACACCACGTAAAGCCAGTAATCCTTTTTGAGCCTTTCCGCGGTCTTATACTCATTGGTGGTTAGCGCTACTTCCCCGACATGAGAACGCCCCTTCACCTCGATGAACCGGACCTCGATTGCCGTATCCATGTCCTCCGGATGAGGCCGCCGCGAGATCAGGTCGAATCCGCGGTTCTCCTCTTCCACGCTCTGTACTTTCCAGCCTCGAGACTCTTCATGCCTGATGACTGCTTCAACGGCGATCTT
>JAYEMY010000197.1:0-2877 GCA_034718455.1 Thermodesulfobacteriota bacterium | reverse complement strand
CAGCACCCATGGCCTCACTGTATTTGGTCCCGAGTTTGAAAATATGCCCAACCTCTATGCCGCGTTTAAGTTCTATTTTCCCTTTACACCTGGGGCAGGGATCTCCTTCAGTAATGACCCTGATGTCGGCAAATTCCGGCATGGAAACGTCTCTGTCCCAGTTTACTCCGGTAAAGTGGGCATCAGGTTCATTTGCGCCTGTTACGAAATTCTTGAGTGTGGAAATGTCTTGATCCGCTACGACCTTTAAACCCTCGGAAAGGCCCACCGGTCCCGCAAACCCGACAGGCGCTCCGGTAACCCTTCGGACCGTGGCTTCGTCGGCCAAATTAAGATCTTCCACTCCCAAAAGGCGCATAAGTTTCACGTCGTTCAACTCATGGTCGCCTCTTATGAGGGCCACAACAGGTCTATTATCAGCAATCAGTATGAGGGTTTTGACCAGACGATCGGCAGATATTCCCAGGAACTCAGTTATTTCTTCTACTGAACGTTTCCCCAGGGTACTAACCTTGGTGATTTGGTGATTTGGTGATTTGGTGATTTGGTGATTTGGTGATTGAACGATTGGAGCAAGTTCAACATTGGCTGCATAATCACAGGATGTGCAACAGGCTATCTGATCTTCTCCCGTATCTGCCATGACCATGAATTCATTGGAGGCATGTCCTCCGATGCTGCCCGTGTCTGCCTCAACAGGCCTGAAATTAAGGCCGCAGCGTTCAAATATTCGGCAATAGGCATTGTACATAACCTGATAGGTCTTCTCAAGGGCATCATCATCCACGTCAAAACTGTAGGCGTCCTTCATCAGGAATTCCCTACTCCGCATAAGGCCGAAGCGAGGCCGGATCTCATCTCGAAATTTTGTCTGGATCTGGTACAGATTCAGTGGAAGGTCACGATAGGATCTGATTTCCTTTCGCACAATGTCTGTGATTACCTCTTCATGGGTAGGACCGAGGCAACTGGTCCTGCCATGCCTGTCCTCAAAACGCAGGAGTTCCTTTCCGTAACGCTCCCATCTGCCGCTTTCCTGCCAAAGCTCTGACGGCTGGACTATGGGCAAGAGTACTTCCTGTGCACCGGCACGGTCCATCTCTTCCCTGATTATTTTTTCTACCTTGCGAAGGGACCTCAGGCCAACGGGCAGATATGAATAGAGACCGGAAGCCAGCTTTCTGATCATGCCGGCCCTTAACAACAATTTGTGGGATATGACCTCTGCCTCTGCAGGGACCTCTTTTAATGTGGGCAAAAAAAACTTCGAATATCTCATTATCCTCTGCCTTTCTATAGGGGTTCAAAGGTTCAAGGTTTACCGTTCAGGGTTACCCTGTTGGATTCCAGAACCCTTACTTACCCTCAACCTTTTGTTTTTCGACTTCCACCAACCGTTCTACCTCTGCCCAAAACGTTTCCAGGAGTTCGTTCTCAGGCACCTTTTTTAAAAGGCGATCTCCTTTGAAGATAAGACCGACTCCCTTTCCGCCGGCAAGGCCAATATCCGCTTCTCTGGCCTCTCCAGGGCCGTTTACTATGCATCCCATTACAGCCAGCTTTAATGGATAAGGAATCCGTTGCGATCTGCGCTCTACCTCAGAAGCCAGAGAGAAGAGGTCTATCTCACATCGACCACATGTGGGACATGAAATTATTTCTGGACCCCGCTGTCTTATTTTCAGTGATCGAAGGATCTCGTATGCAACCTGGATTTCTTCTACCGGATCTCTGGTCAACGAAACCCTCATAGTGTCACCTATACCATCCATGAAAAGGACCGCAAGGGCGACACTGCTCTTGACTGTTCCGGGAATAAGCCCTCCTGCTTCGGTTACACCAAGATGCAGAGGAAAGTCCGTCTTTCGAGACAACTGACGGTAAGCATCCACTGTATTAAGGACGTCTGAAGATTTTATGGAGATCTTGATGGACTCGCAGCCCATATCAACCACAAGGCCGATATTTCTGAGAACGCTTTCCACTAAGGCTTCAGGTACGGGACCCCCGAACTTTTTTCTGATATCCTTTTCAAGGGAGCCTGCATTGACCCCCACCCTCATGGATATTCCGTATTCTTTGACTTTTTCTACTACTCGTGCCAGCTTTTTCCGACCACCGATGTTTCCGGGATTTATCCTTATGCAGTCGGCACCAGATTCGATCGAGGCCACGGCCAGACGCCAGTCAAAGTGTATATCTGCAATAATGGGTATAGAAATTGATTTTTTAATTTCTGAAATCGCCTGAGCTGCAATAGTATCAGGCACTGCCACCCTTATAATTTCACACCCGACCTCCTGCAAACGGTGAATCTGTGCAACCGTGGCAGGGACATCCCTTGTATCTGTGTTGGTCATAGATTGGACTGCAATGGGGTGTTCACCTCCAATGGCTACATCCCCAACATAAATGACACTGGTAGTTTTACGTGCTCGGACTATGTTAGAAATATTTTGTTTCATAATGATATGATAAATCAGTGTTAAAGATTGGGCAATGCAGAGGCATAAAGGTTGACAGTAAATCCATAAATATAGATAATGGATTCAGGGATTCAGGGATTCAGGGATTCAGGGATTAATATTGCAATCCCCAATCCATAAATATTCTTTTCTGTAGAATCTTTTTAATTTTACTGATAAAATTATTAGGCATCCTTCACGACAAGTCAAAAGTAGTTTACACTTTGGAAATCTTGTGTTTTGGCAATAAAATTTGAAACTTGAAATTGGAGAAGACACTAAAGATGTAGATGCGTCACCTAAACCTAATTTCTCATTTCCAGTTTTGACCTCAGCATTCAATTTGATACTACACGCTTTTTCGGGAAAAGTGTAAACTGGTAAATGAAGGATGCCAATTATTACATTCATT
>JAYEMY010000196.1:0-2914 GCA_034718455.1 Thermodesulfobacteriota bacterium | reverse complement strand
CTACATTTTTTCAGGTGCTGATACTCCCAGTAGCCCCAGACCCTTGCGAAAAACCTTTCTTGTCACATCTGCCAAGAGAAGTCTGGCCTGGGTCAAATCCGGATCATTGGTGATAAACCGATACCGGGTATAGTAGCCATGCAGTTGACCTGCCAACTCAGTAAGATAATAACTGACGCGATATGGCTCAAGGGCAAGGGCAGCGTCAGCCACGAGACAGGGAAATACATCCAGTTGCTTCAAAAGCTTAATATCCTCTGGAGTGCTGAGGAGTGAAACATCAATATCCTGTGGCTCTGCGAGAGAAATTCCCTGTTCTCCAGCATTGCTGAAAACGCTTGAAAGCCTGGCATGGGCATATTGTACATAATAAACAGGGTTTTCCTGGCTCTGGCTCCTGGCAAGATCCAGGTCAAAGTCCAGGTGACTGTCACATCTGCGGGTCAAGAATATAAATCGCGCAGCGTCGCTACCCACATCGTCAAGCACTTCCCTCAAGGTCACAAACTCACCGGCCCTGGTTGACATAGCCTTAATCTTCCCCCCTTCCAGAAGATTGACAAGCTGTACAAGAAGGACCCGCAATTTATCTTCCTTATAACCCAGTGCCTTTATTGCCGCCTTTACTCTTGCTATATATCCATGATGATCAGCGCCCCAGATGTCAACCAGAAGGTCATATCCCCTCTCCAGTTTGTGTCTATGGTAGGCTATATCTGATGCAAAATAGGTAAGAACTCCGTTTGAACGCTTAACCACTCTGTCTTTTTCATCTCCCAGGGCAGTGGCCCTGAACCACAATGCCCCTTCTTCCTCGAACATGTAGCCTTTATCCTGTAACTCCGAGATGGTTCTGTCAACCAACCCGCTCTCATGAAGGGTCTTCTCACTAAACCAGTTATCATAATGGACCCCAAACTCTTCAAGATCTTTGCTGATGTCAGATGCTATGATCTTGACAGCAGTATCAATAAAAAATGTCAGGCAAGATTCCTGGGGCATGTCTGAATATTTGTCCCCTTCTCCAGAGGCAATGCCCGAGGCAATATCACGGATATAGTCCCCCTGATAATACTCTTCGGGAAATTCGACCTCCTGCCCAAAATATTCCAAATATCGTAAATAGACAGAGGCCCCGAGGGTTCTCATCTGATTGCCTATATCGTTGATGTAATACTCTCTTTCCACACGGAAACCAGCGGCCCTTAAGACCCTGGCCAGAGAGTCACCAACGGCTGCGCCCCTGCCGTGGCCTACATGTAGCGGCCCTGTCGGATTGGCACTTACAAATTCCACCTGAACCAACCGGCCATTACCAGCCCCGGACTCGCCGTAAGAATCCCCTGCATCCCAAATAGTACACAGGTTCTCCTGCCACCAGGTAGTAGTTACGAAAAAATTGAGAAAGCCCGGCCCGGCTACCTCAACCTTATGAAATAGAGAATTGGCCTCTAATATTTTAGCCAGACAACCGGCCAGCTCCCGTGGTGGCCTCTTGGCCTCTGAGGCAGTTATCATGGCCAAATTACTAGCGAAATCGCCATGTACTTCCTGTTTTGAAGGTACAATTTGATGTGATGCCGATAGAGACACATCAGGAAGCACTCCTTCAGCAACACCCTGTATATAGGCCTCCTCTACAGCTTTCCGTATCCTGTTACGCAACGCATTTTCCCCTTATTTCTGTTTCCTTCATCTTTTCCCATTCAACAGCGGTGCCCTGTAAACGCTTACATTATCTTTAACATAGAACAGATAATAGGCCCATGCAAAAAACAGGGATCTCGTGCCTCTTTTTCTGTTAAAATAGCTGGACCTGTGCGGTTAAGAAACTATTCAAAATCAATCACGAAAACACGAAAGTACGAAAACACGAAAACACAATGATACCTCAAATTAGTTGACAACCCGCCTTATCTCCAGAGCGGGTTTTGCAAAATTCAGCAATAAGCCCACCTTTAGACCCGCTGCTTTGAGATATGACCTAAGTTGGGCAAATCAGTGCTTCCTTGAAATTCAACTCGTCCAATATGTTTTATCCCTTTCGTGCTTTCGTGCTTTCGTGATAATTCTTTTCTTTTTCGTATGTTGCACAATCTGACGTGTAACCGCACAGGTGGAAATAGCTGGAAAAGTAACTCGTGATTAAAAAATAGTGAAATTAACTGGCATCCTTCATTTAATACCAAAATTTGTAGCCGTTTACGGCTTGAATTTTGAATTTGGAAAGTAGGGAGAGATAAAACGAGTTTACGAGTCGGATGTTTACAAACTGGCAAAAGCGTTATCAAATATGGTCCGGCACGACATTCAAGAGGTTCATTTGAAGAAACCAAATCATTGAATGCGTTCACCAACGGCACAAAAGCATGAAGGCCAAATTTCTAATTTCAGCGTTCCGTGACGCTTACCTGACTTTATTGCAATATATGCCACACAAAAGGGGAGAATAGGCGCCGGCACAGGGACAATTTGTTAAAGGACAGGTACGTCCTTTTTGACCGTCTATCCAGAAAGTGGCATATTTACAAAAGCTGTAATCATTTCCGGGAAGGACAAGCTCAAAGTCTTGACAAAGCCCTTCGGAGGATTCTTGGACCTGACAGGGGAAAGCAAAGGACATATTCAATTCTCCCTTACCATCATTTTCGATCACTTTTCCTTGCACCTCAAACTTCAAATATCAGGCTGGCAACGTATTTGAAATAAATGCCTTTTTCTTAAATAACCAGCAAGAATTATTCCTGGCATTTAATCATTAATAAACGCTGCAAAACCGTACTTATTTCCTCAAAAAAAGTTATAAGAGAAACTTATTGCTTTTGCAAGGTTTTTTCGGCATCCTTCATTCTGTAGTTTACACTTTTTCAACATAGACGGATGCTGGCCATTAGCTGTTAGGTATTAGCTGTTA
>JAYEMY010000195.1:0-2922 GCA_034718455.1 Thermodesulfobacteriota bacterium | reverse complement strand
ACGTATTTCAGCAGTACCCCAATGAACAACCGGGTGTTTATGCAGAGGCTTTTTGAAGAGGTAAACAAAGATAACATATGGATAGTTTTAATAAAAAAGAGATTGACCGGAGACGAACATTTGGAATTATCAGCCATCCTGATGCAGGCAAAACCACGCTGACGGAAAAACTTCTCCTTTTTGGCGGGGCGATCCAACAGGCTGGGGCTGTTAAGGCAAGAAAAGCTGCCAGACATGCCACCAGTGACTGGATGTCGATTGAAAAGGAAAGAGGTATTTCAGTTACAACTTCTGTAATGAAATTTAACTACGGAGATTTTGAGATTAATCTGCTCGATACACCGGGCCACCAGGATTTTTCAGAAGATACATACAGGGTGTTGACTGCCGTCGACAGCGCCCTGATGGTAATTGACAGCGTAAAGGGGGTGGAACCTCAAACCGAAAAACTCATGGAGGTCTGCAGGATGCGCAACACCCCGATCATTACATTCATAAACAAGCTTGATCGTGAAGGCATGGCGCCTCTTGATATTCTTGATGATATTGAGAATAAACTGCAGATCGAATGTACACCGCTTTCCTGGCCTATCGGTATGGGTAAGCGTTTTAAAGGTGTATATAATCTCTTTCACAAACAATTGCATATTTTTGAACCAGGCAGGGAAACCCTTGGGCAGCAGGGGATCGTTATTAATGATCTGTCTGATCCTGCCTTGGATGAACTTTTAAAGGGGCAGACCGTTGAGCTGCGGGAAGACATTGCGCTGATTGAAGGCGCCGTCAATCCGTTTGAACGCCGGCATTTTATAAAAGGAAGCCAGACTCCGGTCTTTTTCGGAAGCGCCGTTAATAATTTCGGAGTTAAAGAGATGCTGGATGCATTTGTAGAACTAGCCCCCCATCCAGGCCTGAGACAGGCTGTTTCCCGTAACGTTTCGCCATACGAAAAAGAATTTTCAGGCTTTGCTTTTAAAATACAGGCCAATATGGACCCTGTTCACCGGGACAGGATTGCATTTGTCAGGATCTGCTCAGGGAAATTTACAAGAGGAATGAAAGTAGTTCACCACAGAATCGGGAAAAACGTAACCTTTGCCAATGCAACCATATTTATGGCACAGGACAGGGAGAATGTGGTAGAGGCTTTTCCAGGGGATATTATTGGTATCTATAACCACGGAACCATAAAAATCGGCGATACATTTACCGAAAAAGAATCTTTGAAATTCAAAGGGATCCCCAATTTTGCACCTGAGCATTTCAGGCGTGTGCGCTTAAAAAATCCGTTAAAGGCCAAACACCTTAAGAAAGGATTGATCCAACTTGCAGAGGAAGGGGCTGTTCAGGTTTTTATGCCTGTTATAGGCAGAGACTATATCCTTGGGGCGGTTGGCGTCCTCCAGTTTGATGTAACCACGGCCCGTTTAAAAGCGGAATATGGTGTGGATGCCATATATGAACCTGTGAATTTTAATGTGGCACGCTGGATCGGATGTGATGATCGCAAAAAAATGGCTGAATTTGAGAAAAAAAATGCGGCCAACTTGGCGAGAGATGCTGAAGGATGCCTTTCCTTTCTGACAACCAGTGAATGGCAGCTCAACTACTGCATGGAAAAATGGCCGGAGATAGAGTTTTTTAAGACACGGGAGATTAACTGATACAGGGTTTCAACCGCGGACAAGGTTGCACCAAAAGGCGTATTTTCAATGGCTTGTGCTTTGAAACCCAAAAAAAGGCTGTTGGCTGTCAAGGGGGGGGGAATGAATAGATTACAAGTTGTCAGCCCATGACCGCCCACAAGCATCATAATATACATTCACTCGTACCCCGCCTCTTTAAGGACCAAAAATTAATTTTTCTTTTCAGTATATTTATGGGTGCTGCCGCCACTGGAATTTTCTATAGCAGCCTTAACAACTTCCTGGTGGATGTCTATGATATGAGTGCCGACCAGAGGGGAGTGCTGGAGACTATCAGAGAAATGCCGGGGATGTTGCTCATTGTCATTCTGGCCCCTTTCAGTGCAGTCAGAGAAGGAAGAATCCTGTTTGTAGCCACACTTGTTATTGCCTTGGGCATTGTGGGCGTTGCCAGCCTTTCATCTGATGTCTTGAGGGTAACAGCCTGGCTGTTTGTGTGGTCTGTCGGGGCCCATGTAGTAATGACCATCAGGGAAAGCTTCTGTGTAGCCCTCAGTGAACCAGAGACCAGGGGCCGTCTCTTCGGAATAGTCAGAAGCCTAAGGAGCCTTGGGACCATAGTG
The DNA here is from genome assembly GCA_034718455.1 of Thermodesulfobacteriota bacterium. GTDB lineage: Bacteria > Desulfobacterota > Dissulfuribacteria > Dissulfuribacterales > UBA3076 > UBA3076. Next base: position 653 of record JAYEMY010000195.1, on the reverse strand, counting down.
GGAGCCGCTTGTATCTGGGTGGGGATGGGCACATTAGGACTCGGATACGAAAAACTCTATTGGACCGCAGCAGTACTCACATTGCTTTCGGCCTTAATTGTACTTCTCATCAAGGAAAAGAGACATACCGGTGCAAAACGCAAACGCTTTGTATTCAAAAAAAAATATTCTCTTTTTTATTTACTTGCCGTCCTGTTCGGTGTTCGAAAGCAGATTTTTCTCGTATTCGGACCATGGGTACTCATCAGGATTTTTGATCAGGATGCACCGGCCATGGCAAGGCTTATGCTGGCATCCTCTGTCGTAGGCCTATTTCTGAAGCCCTATCTTGGAAAACTTATTGACATACTGGGGGAAAGGACTGTGCTTATAGGGGATTCCTTTGCGCTTCTGATAATCTGCGCCTGCTACGGTCTGGCAGAAACAACGCTTCCCCTGCCTCTTATCCTGCCATGCCTGTTCACATGCTTTATCATGGATGACTGTCTGTTTTCCTTACGTTCAGCCCACGTAACCTACCTTTCTAAGATCGTTGAATCGGCAGATGAACTGACAGCCTCTATATCCACAAGCTATTCAATTGAGCACGTAGTATCCATGATAGCCCCGATAATAGCAGGACTTATCTGGGTACGCTTCGGTTATCCCTGGGT
>JAYEMY010000194.1:0-2925 GCA_034718455.1 Thermodesulfobacteriota bacterium | reverse complement strand
TTTTCCTCATAGGTATGGCTGAGCAAATTCCGTTTTCGTATGGCATCAAGAAAAACCTCGCTATCATCTTCGTTGATGTACTCCATCTCAAAGCTCTTGCGAACGACTTCACGCGGGCTCTTGACATTATATCCTTCGTAAAAAAGCAGGTCTTTCAAAACTTTCCATGATAGCTCAAAAGAGAACTCAAACATCTGCACCAGCCCGGCACGCTCAAGGTCGGAGTACTCCTTTTTATCACATGCCGCCTCAAGCTGGGATAATGCCTTGCCAAAATTTTCCAATCGCTGCTGCCAGCGTATTTCATCTGTATTGCTCATGCTTGCCTCCTTTCTCCAAAGCCCATGACCTCCAAGTCCTTCCGGCGCGGGTTCGCAGTCCCGAGGGAATCAAATACATATAAATATTTAAAAATCTGAGCGGCCATATCGGAATCCGCCGGAGGCAAAGCAGTCTGAAAGTTATTGATCGCTTTACCTTAAACTAACAACATAATAACCGCTAAAGGCTAATAGCTCAAATTAGGTGCAACCTTCACCCATCCGCAGATTCTGTGGATTGATATTTTCTTTTCGGCATATTGGCTCAATGACCTCAGCAACTTTTTGCCTGCCTTCATACGAAACCTCTTCAAATGATGGAACGTGGAAAATGCATAAGGAGAATCCGCGGATAGAATGAAGAAGTCTCGCGGTTCCGCCCTTGCCTTCGGCTAGTACTTTCGTTACCATCATAAAATGATGGAACAGGGTTCATATACAGGGGACTTTCACCCCACAAATTCACGCCCATGCCGGGCGTACACAAGATACTGCACATGGACGTGATACCGCTGACGCGGCCACACCAGTGAGTTTTTCGGTTATGCCCAGATGAAATTGGAGAAATCACCGGTTGTGTGCGAAGTTTTGTGGTATAGGGGTATTGCTCCGGGTCGGTCTGTTTTGGAGTGGAAATCTGGATAGGCAACAATGGGAACTTTGGGGATGCCCTTTATTAATAGACATATTCTAATAGGGCATTGCCAGGGACAGGCTGAGAAGGCCCATTTGGCTAGTACTTTCGTTACCATCATTTTCAAACAAGGAGAAACAGATATGGGTGATAAGGGGAAAAAAGACAAAGGCAAAAGGGAACAACAGAAAAAGGCCCAGCTTAATCCAAAGGAAAAACGAAAATCGAAAAAAGAAAAGAAGAAATAAAAAAAGAGAGGCGGAAACTTGTGCGAATCGAATGCTCCTTGATTTCGCCTTTCACTCCGGCATCGGAGTCAAAAATACCCATGTTATGGGGATGTGCCGCCGAACTGTTTCAAAAACGCGGCCATGTCCGCATCTTTGCGGATTCCCAGACGAGTTAGAGAAAAATCATATCTGACCGGATCTGCAGGAGCAATGGATCGGAAGGCCTTGGTGATCTCCACTGCCGCGCGCATATCCGCGTGTTTCCGCTTTGTAAACCCAAGCAAGTGACAAATCTTGTGCATATGAGTATCAACCGGGACTATCAGCTTTGATGCAGGCACATTTTCCCATCCACCCGGATCTACATTATCAGAGCGCACCATCCACCTGAGGAAAAGGTTCAGTCGTTTGCATGCACTGCTCTTGGTGAGCGATGGCACCAAGTGCTTCAAATTGTCATCAGCGCAGACGGCCAGTTCCCTTGTAAAGGCGGAAAGGGCCGGAAGTATTGTATTGTCATCGTCATTCAACCCGGCTGAAAAACATGCCTGAAGAGAACCGTGATGTTCCAAAACTTTTTTCATACCAAAAAACATGGCGCAAAGCTTTTGGTCGTTGGTAAACCGGTGCTTGAAGCCTGAAAAGGTCTGGCGCATAGTTTTAAGGGAAGCCCGCTTTAAGAAGACCCATGGAGTTGGCTTCATCCGTTCAAGAACAGAGGAAACGCTCTTTAGGATATGGGCAACCCTTCCATAGGCAAGGGCTGAGGCAACAAATGCCACGATTTCGCGGTCACAAGGGTCCTCGTAATGATACAGGAACTCAAGGGGGTCGGGATGTACAAACTCCCGCCGATTGTAGTGACGGTAAAGCCTCTCAAACTTGTTTTTAGAAATTTCTGGCGGCATACATAGGCTGCTGGGATAGGGAAGGAACCATTAACAAAGAATAACGGAAAGGCTGCAACAAAAGCAAGCCGGACTCATCACATTCTCTCCAGATGCCGATACAAACCGCTCAAGGCAAATAGAAAACAGGATTTGCGGCCATTCAAGACGCTTTGGGGCAACCGATTCCCGGCAAGTTTTGACATCCTGATCCTTATAGCCTATGTTTACCACTTGTAAAAAGAATATCTTATAATATCAAGAACTTATATGAAGCAAATGTTGAATTACGCCGAAGAAAATTTATCTTAACATTATCAAATAGTTACACTTAAACTGTAAAGGTTTAAGTGTTTGCTTTTACAGGGAATTATTTATTTTCACTAAATTCTTCGGCGTAATTCAACATAGATATCACGCAACATAAGGACCTGTTCCCAGTTTCCTGAACCCAGGAGTTTATGGACCCTGCGGCGAAGAATCCGTGGACTCTCCTTTTCACTGTCTTCGGCAATATCACGTCTCATATCCGTGTTCTCCATGTGCTTCTTACTCCGCACAGATCGAGTTTATTCCGGTTATCCCTTCCACAGCTAACTTTTTTGTCATTTCATAATCCTCCTACTCGTTTACATCGATAGGGGCGTATGCCATAGCCCATACGATCCGTTGTATTGCATACGCCCCTGACTGTACCCTTACCTCGATTATTTCTCCATCTTGGCCGTGGCCGTGGCCCTCATGGCCCCGGCGAGTTCTTTAATCTCACCCAGGTCCTTGGTCATCATGGCCCAGCCGTACCAATAGGCATAGTCCGGATTGACATGGAAGTTGCCCTGATAGGTCCGCATCCG
>JAYEMY010000193.1:0-2939 GCA_034718455.1 Thermodesulfobacteriota bacterium | reverse complement strand
AAATCTGCCAGGAAAATGATAGAAGGCTGTTAAGGTCAGAACTGTTTAGGAACGGGAGATAAATAACTTGAAGTCCGGGGGCCCTGTTAGAGAAGCCTGTGTTTCCTGAAAGGGTCCTTGATGGTCGAAAAGATTTGACCTACCCACAAATTTCTCTTGACTTTCAACGGAATAACTATGCGGTTAGATATTGGATTTAATGTTAGGTTAGGGAAGCAAAAAAAGAATTATCACGAAAGCACGAAAAATTGAAAACACGAACAAGTAATTTGCTGATGAACGCGCCGACTTGACTTTTAGGTGTTTGTTTCGTGTTTCCGTACCTTCGTGTTTTTGTGATTAGTTTTGAGTAGTTTTTTAACCATAGTAGTCCCAATTTTTCAGGAGGTGTGATTATGAACATTCGTTTTTGGACTGTTTGCGGATTGGTTTTGATGATGCTGTTTGCCTGTGCCGCACCACAGACACGGACCCAAAAAGGTGCAATTTACGGTGCCGGCGGAGGAGCTGCCGCAGGTGCAATCCTAGGCCAGATCATAGGCCATGACACCAAGGCAACTCTTGAGGGTGCTGCCATCGGGGCGGCAATAGGCGGTCTGACTGGTGCGGGAGCAGGGCATTATATGGATAAACAGGAACAGGCCCTCCAGCAGGCCGTGGCGTCGTCCGAAGCCGCTGCTGTGCAACGTCAGGGAGATATCCTATCAGTAACCCTCAAGAGTGATTTTCTTTTTGATGTGGATTCCAGTGTCGTGCATCCGGGGGCCTATTCTGAGATAGATCGTCTGGCCAGGGTATTTACCCAGTATCCTGATACAAAGATCCGTATTGAAGGACATACTGACAGCACAGGACCTGAAGAGTATAATCTACGTCTATCTCAGAGGAGGGCCGAGGCCGTAAAACAGTTACTTGTTTCAAAGGTAGTCTATCCGAACAGGATTACAGCTATAGGCTATGGGGAAAGCAGGCCCAAGGCAGGGAATGACACTCCTTACGGTCGGCAGCTTAATCGAAGGGTTGAGATCTATGTCGAGCCCAGGTAGGTAATAATTGGGAGGAACGTATGCGGGATACCTTGGCCGTGATTCTGGCCGGAGGAGTTGGAAGCAGGCTTAATGTCTTGGTGCGACATAGGGCCAAGCCGGCTGTTCCCTTTGGCGGTATCTACAGGATAATTGACTTTGCCCTTTCAAATGTTATGAATTCAGGTCTTAATCATGTGGCAGTGCTGACCCAATACAAGCCTCTTTCTCTAATGGAGCACATAGGGACCGGCGTTGCCTGGGATTTTACCGGCAGGACCAGGGGAGTCAAGATCCTGCCCCCACGTACAGGGGAGAAAGATTCAGACTGGTATAAGGGCACTGCAGATGCAATAAGGCAGAATCTGGACTTTATAGAGGGCAGACCATCAAAACAGGTCTTAATACTTTCAGGGGATCATGTCTATTACATGGATTACAAGGACATGGTTAAACACCACAAGGTTTCAGGCGCTAAGGTCACAGTAGCTATGATGACTGTTCCCTGGGAGCAGACGGATCAATTCGGGATAGGCATCCTGGATGAAAAAGGCAGGATTGTTGATTGGGAGGAAAAGCCTGAAAAGGCCAGATCAAATCTGGCCTCAATGGGGATTTATGTATTTGATACTGAATACCTGGTCAAATCACTGAGGGCTACCAATGAGGTGGACTTTGGTCACCATATCCTGCCCAGGGCCATGGAGGACGGGAAGTTGTTTGCTTACACTTTCCATGGATACTGGCGGGACGTTGGAACAGTGCCTGCGTATTGGGAAGCCAACATGGACTTGCTCAGGCCGGAAAGTGGCTTGGAGCCTGAAACATGGAGCATATGCACTAATGTTGAAAATGAGGGCCTGCTGTTTGACCGTCCACCGGCAAGGATTCTACCTGGTGCTGAAGTAAAGAATTCGGCCATTACCAAAGGATGTGTGATACGTGGGATAGTGAATGGGTCGGTTCTCTCACCCGGAGTGGTGGTGGAATCCGGAGCAAAGGTCATTGATTCCATACTTATGCATAATACATGGGTGGGCAGCGGGGCATTTTTAAACAAAGTCGTGACTGACAAGGAGGTCACAATCGGCCCTGACTCCAATATCGGACAGGGGAATATTGATGTGGCAAATCGTCTCTATCCCGAGCACCTTTCTGCCGGCATAACCCTGATCGGAAAATGGGCCTCTGTTCCTAAAGGGACAAAAGTCGGCACAAATTGTATTATTGCCCAAGGGGTCACGAACAACATGTGGCCAGAGGATTTATCGCTCCCTGATGGGGAGACACTGGATGGTATAAGTAGATGATTTTTCAAAAAATTATAACAAGTCTTAATAAATACTGGCAGGAACAGGGGTGCGTATTGCTCCAGCCATATGACATGGAGGTAGGGGCGGGGACCTTTCATCCGGCTACTTTTCTTCTATCCCTGGGACCTGAGCCCTGGAGTGTTGCATACGTACAGCCCTCACGGCGTCCCACAGACGGTCGTTATGGTGAGAATCCCAACCGCCTGCAGCACTATTACCAGTATCAGGTAATACTCAAGCCCTCACCTGATAATATACAGGCCTTGTATCTTAACAGCCTGGCAAATTTTAATCTGAACCTGGCAGAACATGATATACGTTTTGTGGAGGATGATTGGGAGTCACCAACCCTTGGGGCCTGGGGTCTTGGTTGGGAGATATGGCTTGATGGTATGGAGATTACTCAGTTCACATATTTTCAGCAGGTCGGCGGAATTGATGTAAACCCAATATCCGTTGAGATTACTTACGGCTTGGAACGGATCGCCATGTATCTTCAGGGAATAGATAATGTCTATGACCTCAAATGGAATGACCAGGTGAGATACGGCGCTATACATCATAGGGACGAGGTGGAGTTTTCACGCTATAATTTTGAGGC
>JAYEMY010000192.1:0-2956 GCA_034718455.1 Thermodesulfobacteriota bacterium | reverse complement strand
TTCTTTTCAAGGGGATAGAGCAACGTTTTTTTTAGCCAATCACGCTCCACACTGAGCTGACCAATCTGTTTGTATAATTCGTCAACCAAATTCTGTTGCTCCGCATCTGATCGCTTTTTCTTACTGGAAAACGCTTCCGGCATTATCTCAAGCGCCTGCTTCTTCCAAGTGTTAATTTGGGTCGCATGGACACCATATTTTGCGGTGATTTCGGCTGTCGTCTTCTGCCCCTTAATGGCCTCCAGCGCCACCTTTATTTTGATCTGTTGGGTATGTCTTTTTCGTATTACTGACATCTGTTTTCTCCTTGATGGAGAGGTAAAAATTCTATCTTAATTGGTGGTCCAGATTTTGTGGAGTATTATACTCCGCAATTTGAGCAACATTGGTGAGAAAATGAATGACCTTGTTGTGTCAAACCGTCAGAAGCATAATGGAACGAGCTGGTCGAAACCTGGTTCCGTAGCCCTTGCATCAGTGACAGCCCTTAAAAGAAATAAAGAACATAAAAGGTGGTTTGAAAACGGGGATCTTGAATTTAAACTGGCGGCATAGAAAATGGGATATTCCTAACCGCACAGTTCGAAAAAATTCAAGTCCAGTGAATTTACGATTGATTATGGGCGCTGCTCAGTGCCTGGTTGATGGCCAATGCAATACCACGCGGTACGTTGAAGAACAATCGTGGCAGGTAGTGGCTATTCAGAAGGCCATGAAGAGGCTTCAGAGCGGCGAGGCGAAGTTTGCCGATCGACAAGCAGGTAAAGAAGGGTAGCTGGAAAGCTGGAGGACGACCAGTGCGGGAGATCTGCCGAAGTGCACTTGATGTGGTAAGACGACACTGTTGCATTAAGGAGGCCCGTCTCCGTCATGAGACCAAGCATTCGTCCTATTCCAACGTGGCCATGGGGGTATGGCGGATAGAACCAATCACTCGCAGAATTCAAGGGAATGAAACAGGGGGTCCCCATTCCCTTTTGATCTTGTCGATTATCCGGGGATCTGCCCTGAATGGTATGTCCGGGGCTTCCGGAACAGTTAAGCAGTGACTTTGAGAAAACGGCGTTTTCTGTAAATTCAAATTGTAGGCAAGGACCATCAGGGATTCCAGATTGACTGTATCCATAATATTATAGGCAAGTAACGTTTCCAAGGCATTCAGGCTGTTGGTTCTTTTGAACTCATCCCAGAGCAGTACGGCGAAATAACCGTCAACACCATCAAGTTCCCCTCTGTGTAATCCCAACTGTCTTTCACATCCCTTCAGCCCCCCTGAGTATCCGAGTCTTTTCAGGACATATCTCAGATCAATATGGACCTGCTCGATTTTAATCCCCAGATAGCTTTCAATGAACGGGACATCAAAACATTTCCCATTATAAGTCACAATGACTTGGTAATTCCGTATATCCTCTCTGAAGTCCTTGAGGTTGTCACCCTGGACATAATGAAAAATGGACCTGCCGTCATACAATGCAATGGTCGTGATGGAGTCTCCCCATTTATCCAGTCCGGTTGTTTCTATATCCAAAAATGCAGTGGAATGACGAAAATGCGGAAATAGCCGCCAATGTTGATCCGGGGCCATTAAGCCGGCAAAATATTCCGGCTGACGAGCCAGATGTTTTCGGGACAAATCTATGTGATTTTTGATTAATGCTATCTTCCCGGACGATAACGTATTTGGATAGGGTTTGACAAAATCATCCCAGGAACGTAAGCCGGATTCCCAGAGGCGCTTTTCTGTTATCAAGCCTATGCCGGGAATATGAGAAAATGTATTTGTGAGCATGTAAAATTATATCATAAACGCAAAAGCAAAACATGATAGGACGGGATCTGGGGGACACTGTCTGGAGAAATGTATGGGAACCGGAACTTACCCGTTTTTCCATGAGCGTTATTTTAGGAAAACAAACAATCCTAAAACATGAAGAACCGCTAATTTAGTTTAATCGCTTGACTCTTGCTTTGTCTCTCTTTATTTTAAATAATAGCATTAAGCTAAAATAATACAAGGTTTTATTTTAGGATCCGGCAGAACAGTGAAACGGGAACTCCAGGGACATTACATGACCATATCAACGGTGGGTGAGAAGGCACGGGCCTTTGTTCCCGCTCCGCTGCCGCCGAAACCGGCCATTGAGTGGACGCCGGAGCTGCGCAGCAAATTTGACCAGGCGTGGCTTTCGATCGGCCGGCTGGACAGTATCTCAACCTTCCTGCCGGATATCTCCTTGTTTCTTTATATGTACGTTCGCAAGGAGGCGGTACTCTCCTCCATGATTGAGGGGACCCAGTCATCGCTTTCCGACCTTTTGCTTTTTGAACTGGATATGGAGCCTGGCGTACCGATGGACGATGTCCGGGAGGTGAGCAACTATGTGGCTGCCCTGGACTATGGACTGAAGCGACTGGCCGAGGGTTTTCCGTTGTCACTGCGTCTGATCAGGGAGATGCACGGTGTGTTGCTCTCCAGGGGTAGGGGCGGCGACCAGGCCCCAGGTGAATTTCGCAGAACCCAGAACTGGATCGGAGGCACCCGGCCCGGCAACGCGGCATTTGTTCCTCCGCCAGCCGAGCAGGTGCTGGAGTGCATGGGTAAACTGGAGTTGTTTCTGCATGACCAGCCAGAACCTACCCCAGCTCTCCTCAAGGCCGCTCTGGCCCATGTGCAGTTTGAGACCATCCATCCGTTTTTAGATGGTAACGACCGTCTTGGCCGCCTGCTGATCACGCTGCTTTTGTGCGAACGGAAAGTACTCCGGGAGCCGATGCTCTATCTCAGTCTCTACTTCAAGACACACCGCCGGTATTACTACGAGTTGATTAACAATGTGCGTCTGACCGGTGACTGGGAGGCCTGGCTCGATTTCTTTGCGGAGGCGGTCATTGTCACCGCCGGTCAGGCTGTGGACTCGGCCAGGCAACTTATTGATCTTGCCAATGAGGACCG
>JAYEMY010000191.1:0-2958 GCA_034718455.1 Thermodesulfobacteriota bacterium | reverse complement strand
AGCGAACCGTCAGGTTGCTCTATACCGTTGAACAAGTATTGCCTGAGTTCAGTCCTGTAGATGTGGGCTTTCTCTTTGATTTCCTCAATCTTGAAGGCTATGACACTTATGTCACGCTCTGCGTCGAGGATACCTATGGTGTTGTGGGCGCTCTTGGCCTCATCCAAGGCCTTGGCAACGATGGTCCGTTCTTCGGCCAGCGGCGGCATGCCGTTTAGTGTCTCATTAAAATTCTGAACAAGCTCATGGATCCTGGGGCACTCGATGGCCGAAATATCAACACCGGCATTGTGCTGAAACCCGATGGCCCAGGAAATAACCGTTGTTATTGCCACAGCTACGAGCACATTTGGGATCTTGGGTGCGATTTTTCTGAGTCCGAACATGATGGCAAAGGCAAGTGCGCCAAGGAACAATGTGGGCCAATGGGTATAGTGGATTGCCTCCTGGACGACCCTGATGATCGTACCATAATGGTGCTCGGCCTTATCAACATAGACACCAAACAGCTTGGATAACTGTGATGTGGCAATGACAATGGATGCAGCGTTTGTGAACCCGTTGACCACCGGATGTGAGAGGAGATTGACCACAAGCCCGAGCCTGAGTACGCCAAGGGTGAACTGAAACAGGCCGACCATTAGGGCCAGTAAAAGGGCATAGGCAATATAGCCCTCTGTGCCTGCCGTGGCCAACTGCTCAAGAGATGCGGCGGTCATCAGCGATACAACCGCCACAGGGCCTGTGGCCAACTGACGACTTGAGCCGAACAGGGACGCAATCATGGGCGGCAGGAACGCGGCATACAACCCGTAGTATGGCGGCAGCCCTGCCAATTGCGCATAGGCCATGGATTGGGGAATGAGTACCATCGCAACAGTAAGGCCCGATAAAAAGTCAGTTCTGAAACTGCCCAGATCGTAGCCTTTAAACCAGCCAATAAATGGAAAGATTTTTGTCAGCATTGGAAATACCTACTCCTGAATCTGTTTTTTTTGTAACATCCTGCGGCACAACTCCATAAATTCCTTGTGAAGTGCGCCTGCATCGTAAAGGTTATAGGTTTTGAACCGCACCAGACCGTCCACCATGGAAAAGATGATCAGCGCGGTCTTTTTTGAAGACATTTTCCTTATGGACCCATCTTTTTGCCCGAGCAGAATGGCCTGTTCAAAACCATTTACAAAACAATTGTAAATGGCCTCCAGGTGCTCCCTGCAAACAGGATTAACCTCAGCGAGTTCATGCGGATGGCGACGGTGCAGAAGGAGAAACTGCTCTTCCATTATTCCGGCCAGATAGAAGTAAAAGGAGATGGCGCCCTCGATCATGTCCAGACCGCTATCAAACTCCTCTTCTTCCAGGTACCGATCAAATTCTCCTATGACTCTCTTTCTGGTGTCCTCAAGGATGGAGAGGAAAATGTCCTCCTTGTTTTTAAAATGATAAAAAATCGTCCCTTCAGCAGCTCCTGTTGTCTTGGACAGCTCAGCAATGGAGGTCTCTTTGAACCCTTTTTCGGCAAAGAGCCTTGTTGCTGCATGCAATATCGTTTCTTTTTTGGACATATTATTTATCTGAATTAAGCTATTAGCCTTTAGCGGTTAGCTATTAGTTTTTAGACTGAGCGTTCAACCGGTTTTTAATATATCCAAATAATGACGTCAAGGAAAATTTTCCCCAAGGCAAAAAAATGGACTTATTTGGATTTAATATTGGAGAAGTAAAAAAGAATTATCACGAAAACACGAAAAATTGAAAACACGAAAAAGAAGTTGGATGGACGCGCCAGCTTGAAAATACAGGAATTTCCTTTTAGGTTTTTGTTTCGTGCTTTCGTACCTTCGTGCTTTCGTGATTGATTTTGAACAGATTTCCTTTAGATGTTTTTTTTGTTCAGACACTAACTATTTCAAATTGATCTTGTTATATCCATCTGCAAGGCTGGTATTTACATGCACTACCCCTTTATTAAGATTTTTAAGGGGATAGTCGTCGGTAACCACCGGCAGGTTGTCAGCATCCTTTTGAGTTTTAAGCACTGTTCCTGCAGGCACATAGCGTCCATCTTCAACAGTGACTCCCATAACAATGCATCCAGGTTCGATCACGCAGTTGTTTCCCACTTTTGCCCTGAATACCAGTGTCTTCATCCCGACAAATGTATCATCCCCGACATACGCAGGGCCATGAATCTGGACCTGATGAGCCAGGGAGACCCTCTTTCCTACGTAAACCGAATACTTTTTTCCTTCAGCCTCAACTTGATTTTCCTCAATTGGATGGCCATTGTGCTCTGTTTCAAGTGCATGGAGGATTACTCCATCCTGCACATTTGATTCATCTCCGACAAAAATCGGCTGCCCTTCATCACCTCGCACTGAAGCAAAAGGCGAAACCATAACTCTCTTACCTATAAATACGTGACCAATTACCGCGGCAACTGGATGAATACAGGCGGATGAATCGACCTCAGGCAAATATTCCTTCTGGCAGAAATCGGTAATAGCATTTTGATGTATCATATTGTCGCTCCCTTAGGAACGTACAATAAATAACTTGAACAAATTAATGTTTTTTTGCCGTCTTCTTCGTTGCTCGTCGATCACATAACCCGTTATGCTCGCTCCTCGCGCCTTGAATACAACAAAAAACCCTATTAATTTTTGTTCAACTTATTTATCTCCCGTTCCTTAATGTAATTTGTGTACCTACAATTCCGACATGTCGTTTTGAAGACGTGGGATAACAGAACATTACTCATCAGACTGTTTCCCTGGCAATACCGTTTTAAGGTAGTCCTCAGTTGCCTCAAAAATTGGTTCTGTATGATTGAAACGTTTCATCAAAGGTATAATTTTAGTACGTACTCCCATTCCTCTTGAATCCACATAGCCATAATCCCGCAAAACTTCCATGATGATTGGATTTCTTGAAAGACGCTGTCCCATAATCATT
>JAYEMY010000190.1:0-2960 GCA_034718455.1 Thermodesulfobacteriota bacterium | reverse complement strand
ACTTATTGCAGGACCCTGCGTGCTGGAAGACATTGAAACCGCCCTTTCCATCGGCGCTTTCATGACTCAGGCTGCCGGGGATTACGGTTTTTCCTATCTATTCAAGGCATCCTTCGACAAGGCAAACAGGACATCTATAAGTTCATACAGAGGACCGGGACTGACTGAAGGCCTTGAGATGCTTTCTGCCATCAAGGAGGAACTGAATGTTCCGGTGATCTCAGATGTCCACACACCGGATCAGGCAGAGGCAGCCGCAACGATCCTTGACTGTATACAGATACCGGCCTTTCTTTGCAGACAGACAGATCTTCTGGTGGCAGCAGCTCAAACCCGTCTTCCAATCAACATTAAAAAGGGGCAATTCATGGCCCCGTGGGACATGAGACACGCAGTTGCCAAGATAAAAGAGATGGGAAATGACCAGGTAATCCTCACTGAAAGGGGTACATCTTTTGGCTACAACAATCTGGTGGTTGACATGCGCAGCCTGGCTATAATGAGGGAAATCGGATTTCCTGTGGTCTTTGACGCCACACACAGTGTTCAGCTCCCAGGCGGTGGGGATGGATGCTCATCAGGCCAGAGGGAATTCGTGTCCACCCTTGCCATGGCTGCAATGGCAGCAGGAGTGGATGGAATCTTCATGGAGGTCCACCCAAATCCGGACAAGGCCCTTTGTGACGGCCCCAACAGTCTCACCCTTGAAGCTGCGGCAGATCTGCTGAAAGTCCTTTCCAGGATCAGGCAGGCGGTAACTGGTGTCTGAACGAAAAAGCCGTTCAACATTGCACTTTCATATGGCCCATATAGATAAAAAACTGCTTATGACAAAGGCCCGCAATGTCCGCCTTCTTGCGCTGGATGTGGACGGAGTGCTGACCGACGGAAGTATTGTATATACCTCTCAAGGAGAACAGGTGCAGAGCTTTCATGTGCACGATGGCCTTGGCCTTAAGCTCCTAGGTCTAGCGGGAATCCATGCAGCTATTCTCAGTTCCCGCTCTTCTCGTGCTCTTGCTGTCAGGGCCGATGAATTAGGCATAAAACTGGTATATCAAGGACTGCCTGATAAAATAGAAGTATATGAGGGAATAAAGGAAAAGCTGGGGATAGAAGATAAAGAAATTGCATACATAGGAGACGACTGGGTGGACCTGCCCCTTCTTCAGAAGGTGGGTCTTGCCATAGTAGTTGCCGATGCCGCACAATCCATGGAAGACTACGCTGATTATGTTACACAACAACCAGGGGGAAGGGGTGCGGTTAGAGAAATCTGCGAACTGATCCTTAAAGCCCAAAACAGGAGAAGCGAATTCCTGAATCATTACCTTAACCCCAATCCCTGATAGTGTAACGGGCGTATTCATATGTTGGGGGACCTAAAATTTAGTAATGAACATCGAACGTCCAACATCGAATAAAAAAACAAACACCGAACACCGAACATTCAACAGCTATTCTTGTTTCTTCATCTTTTCCCATTTAACATCCGATGTTGGACGTTCGATGTTCATTTTTCAAAACAACCACGTATGGATTCCCTCCCCCAACGTGTGAATACGCCATGGTGTAACCATTTTGCAAAACCGATGGTCAATGCATGAAACTTGAACAACGACATCTATTCTGGATACTTGCCGGCATCCTTTTCTTGATAGTTCTCTGGAGACCGTGGCAGCAAAACAAGAGTACCAGTGATCTGTGGACCACGGATCTCAAAGAAATGAAGGCTGATCTTACCTTTGAGGGTATTCGTTACACGAGAAATATCGGCGAAAAGATCCAGTGGGTCCTAAAGGCAGATGTGGCCCGGCTTTATGAGGACAAAAACATCATGGACCTGGAAAAGATAAGAATAAAGTTTTTCCCTACCGGAGGAGGTCATGTTATTGTTACTGCTGATTCAGGCGTGTACAGAATCGATAATGATGAAATGTCATTGAATGGCGATGTAAAAATACACTCTGAAGACGGCTTTACGCTATTTTCAGAAACTATGCATTTTAGTCAGAAGAAAAAACTGATTTGGACCAGTGACAGAGTAGTTATCAAGGGAGATGGACTGGAAATGGAGGGCGAAGGGCTTGAGTACGATCTTCAAGATGGTAAACTCACGGTAAAGCGACAGACAGCCGTTCTTCCGAAAAATGGTGGGCTTAACCTTTAACCCCTATGAGGAATCATAATGAAGTGTCAAAATTTTTGTGTACGCCGTCAAATGAGCAAAGTTAGAAATGTATCCTCAGCTATCTGGTTTTGTGTCCTTATTTTTATGCATTTTCAATGCTCGATGGCTATGGCCCAGTTGGACACCCCTGACACTCCATCTGCCGGACCGGCTGGTGAGGGCAAGCTCCCGATAAATATAGAGAGTGACCTGATGGAGTCGATGGATAAATCCGGTATCGTGGTGTTCACCGGGCATGTGAAGGCCACTAGAGGTAATCTTACAATACATTCTGACAAACTTGAGGTCTTTTATGAAAAAAGGAAACAGGGCGGGAAAACAAAAAAAGCTGTTAAAAAAATCGTGGCCACAAATCACGTACGTATAACTCAAGGTGAGCGGGTTGGTACGGGAGAACAGGCTATCTACGATAAACCTGCTGAAAGGATAGTTATTACAGGTACGGCCCAGGTTTTGGAGGGCCCTAACCGTGTGCGTGGAGAACGGATCATCTTTTTTATTAATGAAGATCGAAGTGTAGTTGAAGGAAGCAGTGAAACAAAGGTTAAGGCAGTTGTTTATCCGGCAGAATAAGACTTTTAAACCACGAAGGAGATCTAATCCTTTGCTCGGAACAGTCATTGTGGTCCAGGAAGCTCAACATTCGTAATCATTCACTCCCCCCCCTGACAGCCAACAGCCTTTTTCGGGTTTCAAAGCACAATCCATTGAGAATACGCCTTTTGGTGCAACCTTGTCCGCGATTGAAACCCTGCAAAAGCCTGTCGGC